>NZ_JASWIM010000065.1:0-11371 GCF_030291335.1 Arenibacter flavimaris | reverse complement strand
TGGGATAAAATATAACGGATTCAATCCCCATAGCATTATAAGCGCAAAACCGACACCGCATAGTTCAACGGCGGATTAAATCAAACTGCGCCGTTGGCTTACATGATTTAATCCTATAATGTTTGTAAAACATTTTGACCAAAAAACAAACTTAATAACAATAAATAAACTGAATGAAAAAAATCTTATTGACCTTGACATTTTGCGGACTGACTTTAATTGCGAAATCACAAACCGCAAGTGTAGAACAATCTACCTACGGAATACAAACAGGAGTTTTAGGAATTTGGGCTCATAAAGAGACAAAATTATCAAATCAGATAGCTTTAAGAGCAGAAATCGGAATGGATGCTGGTTTTTGGGGAGGAAGTTTCTATCCTGAAAATGGATATTTAATGACACCTGTAATTAGATTAGAACCTAGATGGTATTATAATCTTAACAAAAGAGTATCTAAATCAAGAAATATTGACGGGAACAGTGGGAATTTTTTAACATTACAGACAAGCTACAATCCGAATTGGTTTGTAATTTCAAATTATGATAATGTGGAAGTGGCTGACCAAATTTCCATAATACCAACTTGGGGAATTAGACGAAATATTGGAGCCCATTTTACATACGAAACTGGAATTGGAATTGGATACAGGTATATTTTCGCTAAAAGTGTTGGATATTTAGAAAATGAAGGAGAGGCTGCTTTGAATTTACATTTAAGAATTGGATACCGATTTTAACGGAATAAAAAACGTTTTACAATAGCTAAGTATTCGGCCCGCCGATAGGCCAGGGCTGAATATCTTGTTGACGGATCCGGTCTCCTTCTATGGGGAAAGCTTTCTTTTTATCGTTTTTTATGGAGTTTTATTTCGGCAGACTTGCCGTAGTTTTGTTTTGGCCTTTGAACTTCAACTTTTTTCTAGTGACCTAAATCCAACTTTTTCACCAGTTTGGCGGACCGTCCGGCCGTTTATTGGCGAAATGCTTGCCTATGGCACATAGTTTCCCCTACCCGCACTTAGCGAGTTATTTTCGGTATTGGCCGTCAAGATGTAATAATTCTTTCCAGCCTTGGGGCGGGCCACGCCCGTCAAAGGTCATGACGGTCACCAGCTTGCCCTTTTTACAGCTCGGGCATATGCCATTGAGCAACGGTGGCCTCTCTTCCTTACTGGTAATGGGCACTGTGGCCAATGCTTTTTGTAGCGCGGGCAGTTTCTCCTTTTTCCAACCGCTGCTCAAGATGCCGTAATGCCGTATCCGTGTAAAACCCTTGGGCAGGACATGCAGTGCAAATCGGCGTACGAATTCGTGCGTGGAGAGTTTGAGCAGTTCCTTTCTTCCTCCTTTTTTGTAGTTCTTCATCTGGAAGGTTACCGTTCTGTCCGCCTTGTCCAATTGTTTGATCCGATAATTACTGATGGCTATCTTATGCGTGTACCTGCCCAGGTATTCTACCACATATTTTGGCGTATGGAACTGCTGTTTCGCATACACTACCCAATTTTTATCAAAGAGCTTATTGAAAATTTCTTGTGGAACGGGTACCTTTTCCTTGCGCAGCAATGCAACATATTTTGCTCGGAACACGCCACTCATCGATATCACATTGAACAGGTACTTCCCCTTGTTCTTAGCCGGTTTCCATTTGCCCGATCTGTTCACTCCGCCTCCAGGGACAATACAGTGCAAGTGCGGGTGCAAGCTCAGGTTTTGGCCCCATGTATGCAGGATGGCGATCATACCCGTTCGTGCGCCAAGGTGTTTTGGGTTCGCACCGAACTGTACAAGGGTTGCCCATGCCGCTTTGAACAGGCTCCCATAGATTATTTTCGGATAGGACAGGGCATAAATGTTCAGCTCCGGGGGCAGGGTAAACACCACATGGAAATAAGGCACACCCAGAAGTTCGCTTTCCCGCGCCCGTATCCATGCTTCTCGTTTATGTCCCTGACAGGTAGGGCAATGACGGTTCCTGCAACTGTTGTAACTGATGTGGAGTTTATGGCAGCAATCGCACTTATCTATATGTCCGCCCATAGCAGGTGTCCGACATCTACGGATGGCATGTAGGGTACGCCTATGCCAGCCCGTAAAGGTTTGGGACGAGATCTGGTCCCGCTCCATCTCCAACACATCGGCCACTTTAAAGTGGCTGCGCATTATTCAAATAGCGTATCGAGCGGGCTGAACTTGTGCGAACTCCCGGTGTTTGCAACGTGCAGGTATACCAATGTTGTCTCGATAAAAGCATGTCCCAAAAGCTCTTTCAGGCTTATAATATTGAGACCTGCCTCCAGCAAATGCGTGGCGTAGGTGTGGCGCAGGCAATGGGCGGTAATGGTCTTGTGGGTGTTTACCTTGCCCCTGTTCTCTTTTATCACCCATTGTATCCCGGTGGTAGTAATGGGCCGTGGTGCCCCATTGTCGGTTACCTGGCTGTTGAAAAGGAAGGTTCGGGGAGATTCCGTTGCAATGTATTTTTTGAGCCCGCGTGCCAAGTGTTTACTAAGGGGCAGGTACCGATCTACTTTGCCCTTCTGCTTTTTTACAAAAACTGTCTGGCGGTCAAAATCGACATCGCAAAGGCGCAATGCGCAGAGTTCGTAGCTCCGTAGACCACAACCGTACAGCATGCCCAGCATCAGCCGGTGTCTGAGATATTTGGGCGCTTTGAGCAAAGTGCGTACTTCGGCCTTGCTCAGCACTACGGGCAATTTGTTCTGGCGCTTTATTTGCGGAAGCTTGACATGCCTATCTTTTGTTCCCAAGACTTTATAAATGGCACGAAGATCGAAAACGGTGTGCTTAAAAAAACTTTCGGACGGGGTCTTGTGCAAGTTCTTGCAATGAAAAAGATAATCATCGATCAGCTCGGTAGAAAGTGTCTCCGGGCTTTGCTTGTAATGGAGGGCCAAATGTGCCAGGCACCTAGTATAGTTGTTCAAGGTACTTTCAGCCTTGCCGTTGATCGTGAAACTCTTCCTTAATTTCCCGCAAAGGTTTTCAAAGCCCGGAACTTCTGCGACAGCGGTCTCTACTATCGTTATACTTTTTTTTGTACATAACCGTAAATTTTAAGTGTACCATAAATATAAGAAATGTTGTATTTTGCTCTGGAAAGCTTCCGACCGTAGGGAGGATTCGTTCAACAATGGTAACCGTTGCACAACCCTATAATTTATAAAATATCGATGCCAAAAGCGGCCTTTTAGGGCCGTTTTGTTTTTTAAACGAACGTGTTGCCACTCATTTTTATAGTGCCAAAAAGGAAGCAAATAGACCTGTGGAGTACATTTTCCATACAATTGTGCAGAACTATGCTTCCCGCTCCACTTTTTGTGCGTTTTCCCGAGAATTTCAGGTATTTTTTGATGTTGTAGGCAATGGCCGATAGCTGCATTGCCTTGTTGGCCTGTGCCAATCCCAAGGTGTTTATCTTCCTTAGCCCCATAAACTGGGTCAGGGTCCCGAAGACGGGCTCCACCGTACTCTGGCGTTTGCCCTTCATGTACCTTCCCTGCGGACTGTTCACCCGTTCTATGTTCCTTTGGTATTCTTCCCGGTAATAGGTGACGCTGAACTTCTTCTCCTGTGCCGACCTACCAAGACAACTACTCCTGATCGGACAGCCAACACATACGTGTTTCCTTGCCCTATATTCCTTCTTCCTGGTCTGGGTACGGCCGTCCAAAAATTCCTTGGTAAACGGAATGACCTTGCCCTGTGGGCAAACATAATGGTCTTCATTTTGGTCGTAAATGAAGTTCTCCGGACCGCCCTTATACGTGCCGTGCGGCGGTATAAAACTTTTAAGTCCCTTTTGTTCCAATAATGCATAGTTCTCCCCACTGCTATAGCCCGTATCCGCCACACAGTTTTCCCATAACAGGCCTTCTTTCCATAAACGTCGTTGCACCCGATCCACGATATCGGGCAACTGCTGGTTGTCCTTCCCGTCCGCATGGTAGGCCTTGATATCCGTGATCACATGGTTGGCCGTATCAACCGTAAGCTGGGAAAGGTAATTGAGCTTCCTGGCCTTGCCCGGTTTTACGCTGATCCGCGCATCGGGATCGGTGGGACTGTAGTGCGTCTTGTTCGAAGTGTATTTGCTCCCCTTGTTCCCCGCCCCTGGACGCTGATCCTGATCCTTGGCCCATTTCCTGTTGCGCGAGGCGATCGCGTCCAGCTCCTTTTGTGAGGCCGTGATGCCCCGTTGTTCATTGTCCGCCCTGTTTCCCTTGGATTTCCTAAACGGGACTTCCCTGTCCATAGAACTCATTTGACGTACCCTTTTCAGGTACTCCCCCAGTTCCTCCTCCGGAACCTTCAGTTCCAGACTGTCCATGCTTGCGTTGGCCTTCACAGGGGCCGAATCTATTGCTTGGGTATGACCGCTGACCATTCCTTTTTCAACGCACATGCCGAACACCTTTGTGAAGACCTCCTCGAAGACCGCTTCAGGAAACAACTGGCGGGTACGGCTGATAGTACTGTGCCAGGGCAGCTCCTCATCGATGTCATAACCCAGAAAATAAAGGATATCCAAGCGTAAACTACAATGATCCACCAACTTTCGGTCGCTGGTCACGTTCTCCAAATAGCCCACCAAACAGAGTTTGAAAAAGACTATGGGGTCGATGCTCTTCTGGCCACTCGATCCGTAGTACACTTTGGTCATGGGGTAGAGAAAATCCAGATCTAGGGCCTCCTTTAAACGTCTGTAAAAATTGGTTTCCGGAACCCGTTCACTGAGCTGGAACTGGTTGAAAAGCTTTTCCTGATAATACTTTTTTCCTTGCATAACTAAAGTTACGATCGATCCGCCGATCCACAATGATCATGACAGACTTTTTTGCTAACTTGCGCAACAGGCACAATGGCTATAAGTAATTGCTTGTTCTCGCCTACTTTGGAAATTCCTGCGGAATTTCCAACTTGGTGTGTACTTGTAAAGTTAAGTGCTAAACAACGCAACTACTCATAGCCGAGACCGTTAGGCACCATTATGAAAACTATGAAAAAATCTTTTTACTTTTTATTAGCAGCAATATTATTGATTTCTTGTGATGAAAAAGAATCAACAAGTAAGGTTGAAAATCTGACTGAAATAAGTCTAGATTTTACAGATTACAACCCAAGTAAACATAAAAGTTTTATTGATTTAAAAATCGAAAATGGCGTCAATCCAATTGAACAACAACTCAAAATATCAGATAGCGGAACGGTTGTCTATAATTTTATAAATGACAAAAAAAGAGAGTTAGTTTTTAATTACGAAAATAGAGAATTCAGCCTTATCATTTCACCTAATGAAAAGCTAAAAGTTGAATTGAAAACGGAGCAATTAGTAGACCCGAAATCAAAATGGGAAGATTTTGAAGTTATTTCAGGATTAAATAAGGAAACAAATAACTTAATACTTAGCAATACTTTCTATTTAGACAGCCTGATCAAACTTGCACCTAATGGATTTAGCAATGATGGTAAATCGGTTGTTATTGATTATAAGCATAAACGTATTACCTATATGCAAAATCAGCTAATATCTTTTGACTTATTTATTAAAAAAAACAATATAACTGACCAAACTTTCATAGATTGGAGCAAAGCACAAATTAGATATGGAGCAGGCTATGATTTAAGCATATTTCCGTTTTTTGGAACAACAAATAATAAAATTGATGAAGATGATGAATATTTCAATTTCATAGACGATGTGAATCCAAAAAACAATGATGAATTGACCTATCAGTCACATTTGAAATATTTAGGATTTTTATCTACTTCATACATGATTATGAGTAATATTTCTGATAAGTATTCAGAGCAGAGAGAAAAATTAAAAAAAGATTCTCTATCAAATTTTCCAATAGAATTTAATATAATAAAGCAACGGCCAAAAAATAGTGAGCGAGAATTACTTATGGCATATGCTTATCGCAACAATAAAACAGTTCCACAAAAATATCAGGACAGCCTTAAATATTTCGTTAATGACAAATTATTGTCTCAAGTTAAATCGGCGGAAAAAAATGAGATATTAAATATAGTTACACTAATTGAGAATTATGATATTCCGTTAAACGAAAAGACTGAGCTTTTAAAACTTTATAATGATGCAAAAGGAAAAGTAATCTTTCACGATTTTTGGTTTACAAACTGTGCACCTTGTATGAAAGAATTACCGAATTATAACGATTTGATTTCAATGACCGACAACAATGATGTTGAATTTATTTTTTATGGAGCTTATATGGAAAATGAAGAATGGAGTAAAGCAAGAGACGAATTTAAACTGAAAGGTAAGCATCATTTACTAACTAAAAACCAATTAGCTTTTTTTGAAAAATATTTTAAAGTTTACGGATTTCCACATCATCAAATAATCAAATCTAATGGTGAAATTGGAGAGAAAGTAAATACTGGTATCTATCCAAAAAACTTTGAGGAAATAAAAAAAATAATTGACAAACATCAAGTTGAAATAAATAACGGTGCCTAATAACTAAGTCTTCGTGTGGTCGGTACGGCCAAACATGAAGACCGTGTTGACTGAACCGGGTCCGGGTTCCCTTACTATGGGGATTGCTATGGTTTAATGGAGTTTTCCAGATGGATATCGAATTCCTTTCGGGTACATAAAGCTATCAAAAATCATTTTCCCATGTCCGCCCGGGTTCATTTTTGATCTTCTTGTATCGTTTTTCCCGGCCACGGCTGTCGAATACCGCTACGGTCGCCATAATCCCGATGTGGCAGTAAGGACATCGGCGATGTTTCAAGGGAGGCCGTCCATGGGGCACCGGACTGCCCAGGACCTGTTGCAGTAAAGGAACCAGTACCTTCTTCCTGGAACTGCTCAGGATCCCATAATGGCGTATCCGCACGAACCCTTTCGGGAGCACATGCATTGCAAACCGCCTGATGAACTCTTTGTCGGATAACAGCATTAGGGACTTCTTTCCTCCATGCCGGTAATCCTTTACGGAAAAAGTAACGCCCCGACCGTCCAAATTCTTTATCCGATGGTTACTCACGGCAATCTTGTGGGTATATCGGCCAAGATATTCCACCACTTGTGCCGGCCCTAAAAACGGACGCTTGCAATAGACCACCCACTCATTTTTAAAAAGGCTTTCACAAAATCCGCAGGGCAGTTCCTTTTTCAGACTTTTTCGCAGCCCGGCCACAAAACGTGCCCTGAAGACCTTGCCCATGGCCCTTACGGGGAAGAGATATTTCCCTTTGTTCCCAGCGGATTTCCATTTGCCCGATCTTGATATCCCACCCCCCGGTACAATGCAGTGCAGGTGCGGGTGAAGGGACAGATTTTGGCCCCAGGTATGCAGGATGGCGACCATTCCCGGGTCGGCCCCCAAAAACTTGTGGTTGGATGAAAAACCCTGGATTACCTGCCATGCCGTTTTGAACAATAAACGATACACCTGCTTCGGTCGGTAAAGACACAGACGGTTAAGTTCTGCCGGGAGGGTAAAGACCACATGGAAGTAAGGGACGTTCAGCAGTTCGGCCTCCCTTGCCCTGATCCATTGTTCCCTTTTATGTCCCTGGCACTTGGGGCAATGGCGGTTCCGGCAACTGTTGTAACTAAGGTGCAGCTTATGGCAGTCCGGGTTGTCGCAACGGTCTATATGCCCGCCCAATGCTGCGGTCCGGCATTTGCGCAGGGCGTGCAGGGTCCTTAGCTGCCAGCTATTGGCACAAAGGCCGGCCAGGTGTTCCCTGTTGCGTTCCAATACCTGGGCCACTTCGTAAGCGGCGTGTTCCATGGCTATTTATCGTAAAGCCGCTCCAACGGGCTGAACGGCCTTTGCCTGCCCGATCGTGCCACATGCAGGTAGGTAAGCGTGGTCTGGATATCCACATGCCCCAACAGGTCCTTGACACTGATGATGTCCAGCCCCATTTCCAATAGATGGGTCGCATAGCTGTGCCGGAGGCTATGGGTGGTGACCTCTTTTTGGATACCGCTGTGCTTCCGTGCTTCCTTAACGATCCATTGCACTCCCCTGGCGGAGAGCGCGACCGGACCGCCCTTGCTGTCATTGCCGTTAAAGCACCAAGTGACAGGGCTTTCCGCCGAGATGTATTTCCTTAGGCCCCGGACCTGCATCGCGCACAATGGGACATAGCGGTCCTTCCTCCCCTTCCCCTGGCGGATGTGCAGCATCATCCTCTCAAGATCCAGATCCTTCAGCTGTAGGTTGCAGAGTTCAAAGTTGCGAAGGCCGCAGCCATAGAGCATGGCTAGGACCAAACGGTGCTTCAACAGTTTAGGGGCCCTGAGCAACTGCTTTACCTCGTTATGGCTCAATACTACCGGTAGCTTCTTGGGCCGTTCGATCGAAGGCAGCACCACACCCATCTCCTTCATTCCCGAGATACGGTATGCATATCTCAGACCATAGACGGTATGCTTGAAGAAACTGTCCGATGGGGTCTTGTGCTGCGATTTTAGGATATGAAGGTAATCAAGGATCTGTTCCTCGTCAAGGTCCAACGGACTGCATTTGAAGTGAATCGCAATGTGCGCCAGACATCTGGCGTAGTTGGTAAGGGTACTCTGGCTTTTGCCGGCCAGTTCTACCGAACGTTTTAATTTATAGTAGAGTTCGTTGAACCCGGATACGGAATTACAGGCCCTCTCAATGAGGGTGCTACTTTTTTTTCATAACTTTAAATTTTATGATTAAACCTATCCTAAAGGTAGTGAACGGTAAGGTAACCCTTGCTTGAAGCTACCTTTAGGTTTAGTTCAACACCGGTAACCGTTGCACAAGCCTCTAAAACGTAAAATTACCAACTCAAATAAGCCGCTCTAAGCGATTTTTCTTTTTTTGATTACCTGGGTTTAGATCAAATTTATACCCGTTAAAACGGATTTATCGACTGCTGTCAGTCTGTTTTTCAGAGCAAAAAACAAGTCGAGCATTCCTACCCCGCTTTTTACCCGTTTTCGATCGAATTTCAGGTACTTCTTGAGGTTGTAGGCAATGGCCGAGAGGCACATCACCTTGTTGGCCTGTTCCAATCCTATGGTGTTTATCTTCCTGAGCCCCATGAACTGTGTCAGCGTACCGAAAACAGGCTCCACCGTACTCTGGCGTATGCCCTTCATATACCTGCCCTGACTGCTATTCACCCGTTCGATGTTCCTTTGGTATTCCTCCCGGTAATAGGTGACGCTGAACTTCTTCTCCTGTGCCGACCTACCAAGACAACTGCTCCTGATCGGACAGCCAACACATACGTGTTTCCTTGCCCGGTATTCCTTCTTTTTGGTACCCGTACGATGATCGTTGAACACCTTGGTGAAGGGTATCGCCTTGCCCTGTGGGCATAGGTAATGATCGTGTTCCCCGACGTATTCGAACCCATCGGGGCCGCCCTTGTAGGTGCCGTGCGGCGGGATGAAGCTCTTTAGCCCGGTCCCCTCCAGAAATGCATAATTCTCGCCACTACTGTACCCCGTGTCCGCTACGCAATTCTCCCACACCAGGCCTTCCTTCCACAACCTTGCCCGAAGTCTTTGGACGATATCCGGCAACTGTTGGTTATCCTTCCCGTCCGCATGGTATGCCCTGATATCGGTTATGACATGGTTCGCTGTATCGACACTGAGCTGCGATAGATAGTTCAGCTTTCTGGCCTTGCCCGGTTTTACGCTGATCCGCGCGTCGGGATCCGTGGGACTGTAATGTGTTTTGTTGCTCGTATACTTCGCCCCCTTGTTCTTCGCGCCCGGACGTTGGCCCTGGTCCTGCGCCCATTTCCTGTTCCGGCCCTTTATCGCCGCCAGTTCGTTCTTGCTTGCCGAAACGATGCGCTGGTCCTTGTCCGACCTATCGCCTTTGCTCTTGCGATGCGGTTCCTCTTTGTCCATTGCGCTCATAACACGTACCTTCCGCAGGTGTTCGTCCAGTTCCTCTTCGGGCACCTTCAGTTCCAAGGTGTCCATGCTTGCGTTGGCCTTGACCGGTGCCGAATCTATGGCCTGGGTATGCCCACTGACCATTCCCTGCTCCACGCACATACTTAACACCTTGGTGAAGACTTCCTCGAATACACTTTCCGGGAACAGTTGACGCGTACGGCTTATCGTACTGTGCCAAGGAAGTTCCTCGTCTATATCGTAACCGATAAAATAAAGGATGTCCAATCGCAGGGAACAATGTGCCATAAGCTTGCGGTCGCTTATGATGTTCTCCAGATACCCAACAAGACAAAGCTTGAAGAAGACCACCGGGTCTATGCTCTTTTGGCCGCTATCCCCATAATAACCTTTGGTAAGACCGTAAAGAAACCGAAGTTCCAAAACCTCTTTCAACCGCCTGTAGAAATTGTTCTTGGGTATACGCTCGCTCAACTGGAAATGGGCGAACAGTTTTTCCTGGTAATCTTTCTTTCCCTGCATACCTAAAGTTAACACCCCAACGTTAAGATCGCCTTTACCCTATGTGGTTTTTTTGTTAACTTGTGCAACAGGCACAATGTATAAAAATAATTGCTCAATTTTGAGCTTAATCAAAGCTCGTTGCAAGTTTACTACGTCTGATTTTCCTGCGGAAAATCCTCGCACATAAACCCGCAACTATTCTTATACGAGACCGTTGGCATTAATTTGGGTACGTTAAAGGCACATAGTTTACACCTTTGACATCCCGAAATAAAATTAGTCATGGAGGTGAATTTAGCGTATTATCGAAAAAAAGATTGGAGGAAATTCCTAAAGTTAATCGACGACCCAGAAAACATGGACGAAACATGGAAAGAGTGGCATAAGTCATACCTAAAAATAAAACGTAGTTTGACTTCCCATGGTTTAACTGTAAATGACATTGTTATTGATTTGAATGAATTAAGGAATTACTACTTGACTAACAACCATACAGGTAGCGTATACAAAACTGGTCCATTGGTACAAAGATGTGGAAAATGCTGGATTTAGGGCATTCAATACGATTGTCAATACCATTTCCCTCAATTATTGGCAGATCCTGAATTATTTTATAAATATAAGCACAAATGCTTCCGCAAAATCCTTCAACACTAAAATAAAAGCATTCAGAGCTCGGTTTAGAGGTGTTAGAAATACAGAATTCTTCCTATTTAGGTTAACTCAACTATTTGCATAAATATCAAAATACCCAGAAATGGTTCTTGATTGCTTATTTTCAGTGCTGATTGATTAATAAAGAATAAAATAGATTCGAATGAATAATGGATCAATCTCAAAAGTTGGGTCTAAAGAGAAAAATAATTTTCTTTGTGCTTTAAATTACATTGATGAATAAAGGCACTGAGTTATCCTTGTTAAGTTTAATATTACCAGAAGGAATATTAG
>NZ_JASWIM010000064.1:0-13818 GCF_030291335.1 Arenibacter flavimaris | reverse complement strand
GCGATGTAAATAAAAAAGTGTGCTGAAAATTGTCGAATCTGCGTATATTGTACATACGTAATTAAGATAATACCCCGTTTTTAGAGCTGGAGACTCATATTCGGGGTTTTGTTTTATCTAAAACACGAATTAATATGCTGAATATCAAGTGTTTAATCTACTTCTGAAGGTGCCGACCTAATAAACGCTCCTAACCATGGAGAAAGCACCCCTACAACTGCTGCTTTGCCTCCGCCAATGTACTTAAGTTACAATTGCACAATATCCATAAGATCATATATGCCAGGAAGCAGGCCATAACCATATTAAAGATATACCTACAACTATAGCAATTCCAAAGGTAAGCGCAATCCATTTTACCAATTGTTTAGTGCCCAAAATTCCCGCCACAACACCTTTGAATACCAAATTTGACAAACTGGCCAATAGAATAAGTTTCCAGCCCGTATCAACGTTCAGGGCATCGCTTTTAATTAGTTGTGAAAGAGATAGGGTAATGGCATCCACATCTGTTAGGCCACTTATTATAGCCACTACATAAAGGGCGTCATCCCCAAACTCCTCATTGGCAAATGCTACAGCCAATAATATGGCCCCATAGAGCAGACCAAACACCAACGCACTTTTAAAATCGGCAGGATTGTCGGGTTCCGGCATTTTATCATCCTTGGAATCCTTGTTTATACTGTAAAACATACCTACACAAATAAGAGCCATAACCACAAATTCCACCATTAATGGCAGCAGAATGTGCGGTAATTTTTCAGGAATCACCACCCCAACCTCAACCATTATCCTTGCTAGGGAAATTGCAGAAGCCACAGTGATCACAAAGGCCGCCATTTTGCTTATGGAAGCCGTGTCTACCGTTTTTCGGGCATAACTCACAGTGGTTGCCGTACTGCTGATCAACCCGCCCAAAACCCCATTGGAAATAATTCCCAACTTTTTTCCCACAAACTTGTAGATAAAATATCCCAAGACGCTCAAACCTACTATAAGCGTTATCATCAACCAGATGTTTTGGGGATTAAGCACGTTGTAGGGACCGTACGTTTTATTGGGCAGAATGGGCAACACTACCAATGAAATGCCCGCGAAGGTCATTATAGCCGCAAGATCTTTTTCCTGTAGTTTATCTATAAAATTATGAAGCCTTTCCTTTACATAAAGAAGTACCGACATGGACGCACCCAAAATAATGCCCAACACCCTATCCCCCATTACCAAATAGGCCCCAATAGCGAACATCATTAGGGCGGCGACCTCCGTTGTCTGTCCAACATCAGGATTGGCAAACACCTTTATCTTTATAAAATTGGCCGCTACCAGCAATGATGTAAGGGCAATACCAAGAACCGGCAAAATAAAAGGATTTTGATAGTCCCTACTTAAGAACCCTGACAAAACCCCTAAAATTGCAATCAGGGTAAAAGTCCTCACCCCGGCCAGTTCACTATTTGCCTTTTCACGCTGAAGACCAACCAAAAGACCTAATCCGAAGGCAATGCCCAATGTAGTTAAATCGTGATAATCCATTTGTCGTTATCTATAAACAACCTAAAAGTAAAAACCCCGTTTAAACGGGGTTTTTAATATAATGCCCAAATATAAGTTTTGCAACTTACTTTTTAATATCTATTTTTTCAATGACTACTTTTTTACCATTTTCACCCGATACATGAGCTGTCTTTTCAAATGCCAACAATTGGGCTTTTACTTCAGCCTTGGTACCATTGAAGGTCTTTTCCTCCATAGTAATCTCACCATTCTCGGTAGTGCTATAGGTAATTACGGCCTGTGCCAAATCTGCGGATTCCATATTCATTTCAATCTGCACTTCCTGTTCCGCAACCCCAATTTCCAAATGTCCGCCTAATATTGGGGCAATTACCAATCCAATTAAACAAGTAAGTTTTATAAGAATATTCATTGAAGGTCCGGAAGTATCCTTAAACGGATCTCCTACAGTATCCCCGGTTACTGCTGCTTTATGGGCATCAGACCCCTTGTAGGTCATTTCACCATTAATTTCAACACCTGCTTCAAAAGATTTTTTAGCGTTATCCCAAGCACCACCGGCATTGTTTTGGAAGATGGCCCAAAGCACTCCTGAAACCGTAACACCGGCCATATAACCACCCAGCATTTCGGCGATCAATTGATTATCACTACCATATACCAGTTTCCCCAAAAGCACAATAGCAATAGGAAATCCAATGGTCAATATTCCAGGCAACATCATTTCACGAAGGGCAGCCTTGGTTGAAATATCAACACACTTTGCGTAATCCGGTTTTCCGGTTCCTTCCATAATACCTGGAATTTCCTTGAACTGTCTACGCACCTCATAAACCATGTCCATAGCAGCCTTACCTACCGAATTCATAGCCAAGGCAGAAAAAACTACTGGAACCATTCCTCCTACAAAAAGCATGGCCAAAACTGGCGCCTTAAAAATATTGATTCCGTCGATCCCAGTAAAAGTTACATAAGCCGCAAATAACGCCAATGATGTCAATGCCGCGGAAGCAATAGCAAATCCTTTACCCGTAGCAGCGGTTGTATTCCCTACAGAATCCAAAATATCCGTACGCTCCCTAACTATAGGGTCTTGCTCACTCATTTCTGCAATACCCCCGGCATTATCCGAAATAGGTCCAAAAGCATCAATAGCCAATTGCATGGCAGTAGTAGCCATCATTGCGGAGGCGGCCAAGGCCACTCCATAGAAACCTGCAAAGGCATAGGAAGCCCAAATAGCAGCTGCAAACAATAAAACGGTCGGAAAGGTAGAAATCATCCCTGTGGCCAATCCGGCAATTACATTGGTTCCGGCACCAGTACTTGATTTTTGAACTATGGCCAATACCGGCTTTGTTCCCAAACCAGTATAGTATTCGGTAACCGAGGAAATAACCCCGCCTACTACCAAACCAATAACAGTGGCATAAAACACCCTAATGGAAGAGATATCCTTTAAACCTTCACCAAAAAATTCCATTTGCATGGTCTCCGGCAACATATATTTCACCAATACAAAACAGCTAATAAGGGTCAATGCAATAGAGACCCAGTTTCCTATATTCAAAGCACCTTGTACTTCTTTTTCCTTGGCTTCGTTGTTTTTTATTTTTACCAACATAGTACCTATTATGGAAAAAATAATTCCAAAACCCGCTATGGCCATTGGCAATAAAATTGGTCCGATACCACCAAAGACATCTTGTATGGCACCGCCCATATCCTTAATAACATAATTTCCAAGTACCATAGCCGCCAAAACAGTAGCTACATACGAACCAAATAAATCCGCACCCATACCTGCAACATCACCCACATTATCCCCAACGTTGTCGGCAATTGTGGCCGGGTTACGGGGATCGTCCTCAGGAATACCTGCTTCCACCTTTCCCACCAAATCCGCTCCTACATCTGCAGCCTTGGTATAAATACCTCCACCAACCCTTGCGAACAAGGCAATGGATTCGGCACCTAGGGAAAAACCGGCCAATGTCTCAAGGACAATGGTCATATCTTCGGTAGATGTCCAGGTACCGTTCATAAAGAAATGAAACAAAAGAATAAAGGCCGTAGTTAAACCCAAAACGGCCAAACCAGCAACCCCGAGTCCCATTACGGTACCACCGCCGAAAGACACTTTTAACGCCTGTGGCAAACTGGTACGGGCCGCCTGTGTTGTTCTTACGTTTGTCTTGGTGGCAATTTTCATTCCCATATTACCCGCCAAGGCAGAAAAGAATGCACCAAAAATAAAAGCCACTACAATAAGAATATGGGTAGTGGGCACTATAAATGAAATTGCGGCCAATGCAATACTGGCCCCTATTACAAAAAATGTCAATAATTTATATTCTGCTTTTAGAAAAGCCAAGGCCCCTTCATAGATATAATCTGAAATTTCCTTCATTTTTCCGTCCCCGGCATTCTGTTTTAACACCCAAGACCTTTTTACCGCCATAAAAGCAAGACCTACCAATGCCATAATTATTGGCAAGTAAATAATTATTGATTCCATTTGTTTGATTATTTGTTATATATTTTGAGGGGCAAAAGTAGTAAAATATGCCAGAATAAAAAAAGCAATATTACTTCCACAATATTGCTTTTTAACTTTTTAAAAAATTAAGGTTTAATACTTTATACTTACATCCTGTTTTGGGACATCACTATCCTTAAACCTTTGTATACATTTTGCAACGATTTCCTTGGCTTCCTTTTGGTCTCCCCATCCACCAACATCAACCTTTTTCTTTTCAAGATCCTTGTAAACTTTAAAGAAATGTTCAATTTCCTTTATCAAATGGGGATTTAATTCGCTTAGATCATTGATCTTGTTCCAAACCGGATCTGATACGGGCACGCAGATCACCTTTTCATCGGGACCCTTTTCATCGGTCATATGGAATACCCCTATAGGCTTCACCTCCATGACACAGCCGGGAAATGTTGCTTCGGTCACCAAAACTAGGACATCCAATGGATCGCCATCCAATGCCAAGGTTTCCGGGACAAATCCATAATCGGCCGGGTACATCATGGAAGAAAAAATCATCCTATCGTACCTTATCTTCTTTAGGGCAAAATCGTATTCATATTTATTCCTACTTCCTTTTGGTATTTCAATCAATACATCGAACGACGTAATATCTGCACTGCTCATACGCTTATGTTTAATCTTATAATTTTTCTAAAATAACAAATTAATACAAGGTAACGGTCAAAAAAAGTATATTAGAAATGAAATCCGAAGGACCCTGTTACCCCAAAAGACCTTGCTCCAGGGTTATCCAAATAATTCCCCCTAAAATTAAAGTCTATCCTTAAAATCTTAAATATATTTCCCACTCCTACCGAATACTCCCAATATATCTTATCATTTGGAGCCATCAACGGAATATTCGCCGGAGCGCTCAAGGCCCTGTTCCCATCCGAAAGTTCTCCCCATACCCCTCGTAAACCAATTATCTCCCTTAGGTTCCATTTTCGCATAAAGGGAATCCTGGAGAAAAATCTTCCATTAAAATTGTGTTCCAAATGAGCCGAAACATAAGTATCGGTAACAAACTCATAAAAATCGAGATTTGAAAACGTATTGTAAACAGAAAAAAATGTTTGATTTCCCGGAATGGCATTGAGCAACCCCAAGGGAACGTCCCCGTAGGTCTTTCCTATCTCCACTGTACTTAGCAACCTGCCAAGCCCCCCTACCTGCCAAGGTTGTGTATAGCTAAACTGAACCTTTTTATAATCGAAATCACTATCCAAGAAGTTTTTAACCCCATTGGTATAGGACAAAAACAAGGTGCTATAATTATCGTTCACATCCCTCCTTTCCACGCCGTTTCCTATGGTTTTCTTACCCGGAGTATAAATAAGTATGGTAGTAAGGTCAAATTGATTGATTTCAGATGATATCCCCGTTGGTGCCGAAGGATCTATATAGTCCAAGCTAAAGGCATTGGGCAGGGCTGAGCTAAGTGTCCTATAGGACCCGCCCACACCTATCCTAAAATTGGTGACCGGTTCCAGCTCCAGATTAAAAGTACTAAGGTCTATATTGGTAAGTCGGTCATTGGACCCTACAGTAAATACCGAAGAGGAGGCTATACTTCTACCCAGGACATCCGTGGTAGCGGTTAAACTAATCCCCAATTGTTCTATATCCCTTCTTTTTCCTCCCGAAATTATAAATCTGGACTTCTTATCCACTAACCATTTTCCGGAAATACCATATTTAAATTTATCGTCTCCAAAGCCATAAGCCAAATAAGCCTGCAATCGCCACGGATCGTTCTGCCCAAAATAGGTCCGTGCCCCGGCCCTAAGTCGAACCCCCTCAGCTTCGTTATACCCAAAAACACTGTACACATCCCCCAGATCCAGATTCCATTTATCAATTTCCACATATCCGGACCCCAGTATACTTACTATGTTATAATAACTTTTAAATTTTGGCACTGTCTTTAGGGTATCCAACAATTTATAAATGCCCTTTTCATCAGCATTTAACGATTCCAACCTATTGGCTTCCCAAAAGTCATCTTCCTTATTCAAGACCAAGGGATCAAATGGATCGGTCTTGGCCCTATAAAATTCATTGGGCTTTGGCCGATTAAATTTATAATCCCCATAGACCGTAGTTCTCTTACCGTATACCCCTCTTGAATTTTCCTTTTTATTAAAGCTAAAATCCGATAACATATAATCCCGGGTCAAAAGAAAAACGGAATCGTTGACCACATCGAACTCCTGTTCAATATAAATTTCCTTAACCCAGTTGATATTGGCACTTTTGGTAACTGCCAAATTTATATTCTTTACCGCATAGGTAGTATCGTTCACCCAAAAATCCCCTTTAAACGTAAGTTCATTCTTACGTCTGGGATAATAAATAATATTGTAACACCATTTATTATCAATAAAGGCACTATCCGCCAAGACGTAGTTATAGGTATCCACACCTGTCTTGGACAACGGACTGGTAAAACTCTTGTCGAAGAACTTTAAATAATTGTTGTAAATATCGTAATCGGAATAAAGATCGGCAATAAAGGCAATTATAGCCTGATTATTGCTGAAACCAGAATTCTTGCTTCCCAAAACGTCCTCCTTTACCACAGCCGTCTCGTTATTGCCATAAACCTTGGAAAATGTCTCATTCAAAAAAATGGGCAGATAGGTCTTCCCTGTTATCCGCGATGTATCCAAGTCGTTAAAAACAAATTCCAGCCCCCTAAAGACCCTGCTTTTCATTAGGGCACTGTCTATTGTGTTTAGATCAAACTCTACCTTTTCATACTTATCAAATTGATATTGCTTAAACATATGAACCCCGTTCCTACGTTTTTTGGCCCATATTTTCTTAAGGATATCTATCGCCGGATTATTTTTCTTATCGGTTTTACCAAAATAAACCACCACCTCGTCCAACTGTTCACTGGATTCTGCCAGCACAATATTCATATCATACGTAACCTTGGCAGTAAGGCTTATTTCCTTGGTTTCATAACCAATAAAGGATACCAATAAAGTAGTATGGGTATTCTCGGACTCCATGTAAAATCTACCATTATCATTGGTAATGGTGCCTTCGGAGGAATCCTTGAACAGTACGTTGGCAAACGAAACGGGTTCACCGGACTCATCCAACACTATACCCCCAACCTTGGTCTGGGAAACAGCACATTGAACAACAAATAAAAATAAGATTAAAAGGATTCTTGTCATTTTCTTATTTAAAAAGACTTCTAATAAAAAAGCATTCCTCCGTAATAGCAAGGAACCGAACGTATAGACGGAACCAATAGCCTATACTTACCCCTTTAGTTGGAATATAATATAAAAGCTTCGTCAACCCATAGTCAACGAAGCCCTAACATTATTTTAAGATAGGTATTATAATTTATACAATACTTTCTTGACCGCCTTTACAACATCCTCATGGTTAGGCAACCATTCTGCCAATAACACAGGGGAATATGGCGCAGGGGTGTCGGCCGTATTGATCTTTACGATGGGCGCATCCAGAAAATCAAAAGCGTTGGACTGAACATGATAAGTGATCTCTGTAGCCACATTGCCAAAAGGCCAGGCCTCTTCCAAAACCACCAATCTATTGGTTTTCTTGACCGATTTTAAAACCGCCTCATAATCCAATGGCTTAACCGTACGCAAATCAATAATTTCCACACTAATATTCTCCTTGGCCAATTCTTCCGCAGCCTTATCGGCCTCCTTAATTATTTTACCAAAGGAAACAATGGTTACATCTGTACCTTCCCTTCTTATATCGGCTACACCTAAAGGAATGGTATAATCCCCTTCCGGCACTTCCCCTTTATCACCGTACATTTGTTCCGACTCCATAAATATAACGGGGTCGTTATCCCGAATAGCCGCTTTTAAAAGTCCCTTGGCATCTTTTGGATTGGAAGGAACCACCACTTTTAACCCCGGACAGTTGGCGTACCAACTTTCAAAAGCTTGAGAGTGGGTAGCTGCCAATTGGCCAGCAGAGGCTGTTGGACCACGGAAAACAATGGGACAATTAAACTGACCTCCGGACATTTGTCTAATCTTGGCCGCATTATTGATGATTTGATCTATCCCTACCAAAGCAAAATTAAAAGTCATAAACTCTATAATAGGTCTGTTGCCGATCATTGCAGAACCTACACCGATACCTGCAAAACCAAGCTCGGATATAGGGGTATCTATTACCCTTTCCGGGCCAAATTCATCCAACATTCCTTTGGAAGCCTTATAGGCCCCATTGTATTCAGCAACTTCTTCACCCATTAAATAAACGGACTCGTCCCTCCTCATCTCCTCGGACATTGCCTCCTGTATAGCTTCCCTAAACTGTAGTGTTTTCATCTTTAAAATGGAATCTTTATATTAAAATGCTTAAAGCGCAAGCAAAAGTAGGAAATAATATATCAAAACTAAGAAGTAAATAATTAAAAATACCTCAAAAAAATACTATGCATGCATAGTATTTTTAAAAATTATTGAGTATCTTAGCCACCATTTCTAAATTAACGGTCAACAAAATATTAATATATGAAAATTTTAGTATGTCTAAGTAATGTCCCGGACACTACTTCAAAAATAAACTTCACGGACGGCGACACCAAATTTGACACCAATGGGGTTCAATTTGTAATTAATCCCAATGATGAATTTGGCCTAACGCGCGCCATGTGGTTCAAAGAAAAACAAGGAGCTACCGTACATGTGGCTACTGTTGGCGAAGCCAGTACCGAACCAACCATTAGAAAAGCATTGGCCATTGGTGCGGATGAAGCGATCCGCGTAAATGCAGTTCCCGTAGATGGCTTTTTTGTAGCCGAACAGTTGGCAGAAATCGTTAAAAACGGGGAATACGACCTAGTGATCGCCGGACGGGAATCCATAGATTACAATGGTGGCATGGTACCGGGTATTTTGGCCACTCTATTGGGCATGAATTTCGTTAACACCTGTATCAGTTTGGAAGTAGAGGGCAACAACGCCTCCGCTACTAGAGAGATCGATGGTGGAAAGGAAAAAATAGCAACCACTTTACCCTTGGTAATAGGGGGGCAAAAAGGCCTTGTCGCCGAAAGCGACCTAAGGATTCCCAACATGAGGGGAATTATGATGGCCCGCCAAAAGAAATTAAATGTAGTTGAACCCACTTCATCCAAAAATGTAACAGCCGATGTTAAATTTGAAAAACCTGCTCCAAAAGGCAAAGTGACATTGGTGGATGCGGATAATATTGACGAATTGATCAACCTTTTACACAACGAAGCCAAAGTAATTTAATTATCAGCTTTTTGCAGTTGTAAATCAATTCACAAATAGTGATGATATAATCAAAACAAATTATAGCGCCCACGACCATATTCACTTGGAACAGGGCACTTATACAAAACATTAAAATCTATGTCAGTTTTAGTATATACAGAATCCGAAAACGGGAAATTTAAAAAGAATGCCCACGAGGTAGCCTCCTACGCACACGAGGTAGCCAAGCAAATGGGAACTACGGCTACGGCTATTTCCATTAATGCCATCGATGCCGAGAGCCTAGGGGATTTTGGAATTTCCAAAGTATTGAATGTTTCCAGTGACCAACTAAAAACCTTCAACGCCAAAGCCTATGCCAATGTAATTGGCCAGGCAGTAGAAAAAGAAACCGCAAAGGTCATTGTTATTAGTTCCAGTGCGGATACTAAATTCTTAGCCCCAATTTTAACCGCACAATTAAAAGCGGGCTATGTTCCCAATGTAGTATCGGCCCCTGAAAGTACCAGCCCGTTCAAGGTAAAAAGAACCGTTTTTAGCAATAAGGGCTTTGCCTTTACCGAAATCAATTCGGATATTAAAATTATCGGTGTTTCCAATAATGCTTTCGGAAGTATCGAAAACAAAACAACTGCTGCCGTTGAAAATTTTGAACCTAACCTTGGGGACGATTCCTTTACCTCCAAATCTATAGAAATAGATAAGGTAGTAGGAAAAGCCACCATTGCCGATGCCGATATTGTGGTATCTGGGGGCCGCGGATTAAAAGGCCCCGAAAACTGGGGAATGATAGAAGAATTGGCAGAAGTACTGGGAGCGGCCACAGCCTGTTCCAAACCTGTCTCCGACCTTGGATGGAGACCACATGGGGAACATGTTGGACAGACCGGAAAACCGGTTGCCAGTAATCTGTACATTGCCATAGGCATCTCCGGCGCCATTCAACATTTGGCAGGAGTTAGCTCCTCCAAAGTAAAAGTAGTCATCAATACCGACCCGGAAGCTCCCTTTTTTAAAGCTGCCGACTATGGCATAGTAGGCGATGCTTTTGAAGTTGTTCCCAAGCTAATAGAAAAATTAAAGGAATTTAAGGCACAAAACGCTTAATTTTTGTTAAATTGTGCCCCTTAAAGGGCTGCTCAAACATACTTGGCCCGTCCAGTATTTTGAACAGCCTTTTTTAGTTGATAGATTTCTATGAGTTTAGTAAGATTAAAAATAAAGGGGATTTCCTATAGCCAAACGCAAAATGGCGCATATGCCCTTATATTGAATGAAGTTGAAGGCGATCGTAAGCTACCTATCGTTATTGGTGCATTTGAAGCCCAATCCATAGCCATTGCCCTGGAGAAGGAAATCAAGCCACCTCGGCCACTGACCCATGATCTATTTAAAAATTTTGCCGATCGATTCGATATTGTAATCAAACAGGTCATCATCCACAAACTGGTTGATGGTGTTTTCTATTCCAGTATTATTTGCGAACGCGATAAAATAGAGGAGATCATTGATGCCAGAACCAGTGATGCCATTGCCTTGGCCCTAAGGTTCAACGCTCCCATTTTTACCTACAAGACCATTTTGGACAAGGCCGGTATATTCCTTAAATTTTCTTCAAAAGAAAAGGACAAGGAAGATTCTGACGACAGTATTATGGTCGATGAAATTCTGCAGGAAGGAGAAACAGTTGAAATAAATCCAGGTGCTTCCGATGGATACAAGGAATTAAGCACAGATGAATTATATGCCGAGTTGGACAAGGCCGTTGCAAGTGAAGACTATGAAAAAGCGGCAAAACTCAGGGACGAAATTTCCAAACGTAAATAATTTAGGAATAATTAATAAGAATGGATGACAAATAAGCTTTGGGTTTTAATCATTTTCTGCTTAATTGCCTTTCCCTCCCTTGCCCAGAATATAAGCAACCCAAACTTACTACAGAATTCCCTAGAGATTACCCCTAATCAAGGTGCATCATTTCAAAGTCTTTGGAGAGGAATTCTCGGAATGATATCGTTGATATTTATTGCCTACCTCTTTAGCAATAACAAAAAAGCCATTAACTGGAAAACCGCGGGAATAGGACTCCTTATCCAACTGCTCCTGGCCATTTGCATCCTAATCGGCGAAAAAATAGGCTTTAATGCCTTCGGCTACAGGTTTGACCTAAGCTTTGTATCAAAAATCTTTGAGTTTGGAGGGAGAATATTTGTCAGTATCCTTGATTTTACAAGGGCAGGCAGCAAATTCCTGTTTGAAGGCCTGGTAGTGGACATGGATACCTTCGGATTTATTTTTGCTTTTCAAGTCCTACCAACCATTATCTTCTTTTCGGCCTTGACGTCGGTTCTGTTCTATTTGGGAATCATCCAAAAAGTAGTACAGGCATTGGCCTGGTTACTATCCAGATCCCTTGGAATTTCTGGTGCTGAAAGTTTAAGCGTAACAGGGAATATATTTTTAGGACAAACTGAAGCTCCATTGTTAATTAAGGCCTATCTGGAAAAAATGACCCGATCGGAGATGCTATTGGTGATGATCGGAGGCATGGCAACCGTTGCCGGGGCCGTTTTAGCGGCTTATATTGGTTTTTTAGGTGGTGATGACCCCGTACTCAGGTTACATTTCGCAAAACACCTTCTGGCAGCATCGGTAATGGCAGCTCCCGGAGCCATTGTTATCTCTAAAATTCTATATCCCCAAACCGAAGCCATTAATACAGATGTACATGTTTCCAATGAAAAAATTGGCTCCAATATTCTGGATTCCATTTCCAACGGAACTACCGAAGGTCTAAAATTGGCCGTAAACGTTGGTGCCATGTTATTGGTATTTGTGGCCTTTATTGCCATGATAAATGGTATTTTAAACTGGGCCGGCGATATCACTGATCTAAACGCATGGATTGCACTGAATTCACCTTACGGGCATCTTTCGTTGGAGGCCATACTTGGAACACTTTTTGCACCCCTCATGTGGCTTATCGGGGTGGATTCTGAAGATATAATGCTGATGGGCCAACTGTTGGGTATTAAATTGGCCGCGAGTGAATTTATTGGCTACATCCAACTGGCCGAACTAAAAAATATTGCCAACAGCACCCATTTCACCTTTAACAAATCGGTTATTATGGCCACATATATGCTTTGTGGTTTTGCCAATTTTGCCTCTATTGGAA
Organism: Arenibacter flavimaris; assembly: GCF_030291335.1. Classification (NCBI taxonomy): domain Bacteria; kingdom Pseudomonadati; phylum Bacteroidota; class Flavobacteriia; order Flavobacteriales; family Flavobacteriaceae; genus Arenibacter; species Arenibacter flavimaris. The sequence continues at coordinate 1,325 of NZ_JASWIM010000064.1, read as the reverse complement.
TTCAGATCGGAGGAATAGGCTCCTTGGCTCCAGGACAAAGAAAAACCCTCTCTGAATTTGGAATGAAAGCTGTTTTAGGCGGTTCGTTGGCCTCGTTACTTTCAGCTACCATTGCTGGAATGATTTTGGGATAGTGGGCCTCTTTAAAAAATTACTCCCTGAAGATTCCTAGACCTATAATCCCCGTTAATAAAATTTAATAACTTAGACTGCTTCCCAATCCTACCCAAGGTAGATTTGCCTAATTTCGCTTCACGGTTTTTTGGATGTCAATCTAAATTTACCCCCCCCTTTTTATTTGAAGGTAGAGTCAAGACAGAAGCTTATGAAACAGTACCACGATTTATTAAAACACGTATTGGAAAATGGAACCCAAAAGGGCGATAGGACCGGTACAGGCACCAAAAGTGTTTTTGGATATCAAATGCGTTTTGACCTAGCGGAAGGCTTCCCCATGGTTACTACTAAAAAACTCCACTTAAAATCCATTGTCCATGAATTGCTTTGGTTCTTAAAGGGCGATACCAATATTGGCTATTTACAGGAAAACGGAGTACGTATATGGAATGAATGGGCAGATGGGAATGGTAATTTAGGCCCAGTTTACGGTTATCAGTGGCGCAATTGGAACGGGGATGAGATCGACCAGATAAAGGATATAGTAAACACCTTAAAAACCAACCCCAATAGCCGTCGTATGCTGGTTTCGGCCTGGAACCCCAGTGTACTGCCGGACACCTCATTATCGTTTTCGGAAAATGTGGCCAATGGAAAAGCCGCATTGCCTCCATGCCATGCCTTTTTTCAATTCTATGTTGCCGATGGTAGATTATCCTGCCAATTATACCAACGAAGTGCGGATATCTTCCTAGGGGTTCCATTCAACATTGCGTCCTATGCCCTATTTACCCTTATGATGGCACAGGTTTGCGGATTACAACCCGGCGAATTTATTCACACCTTTGGCGATGCGCACATCTATAACAACCATTTTGAACAAGTTGAATTGCAGTTAAGCAGACAGCCAAGACCCTTACCAAAAATGGTCCTGAACCCTGAGGTAAAGGATATCTTCGATTTTACCTTTGAAGATTTTAGTTTGTTGGATTATGATCCCCACCCACATATAAAAGGGATCGTAGCAATTTAAAGCTATGTGGCCGACCTGTACGGGGAAGCACTAACATTTCTTGATCCATAGGAAGGCACCTTCAGAGGTAGATTAAATACTTGATATTCAGCATATTAATTCGTATTTTAGATAAAACAAAACCCCGAATATGAGTCTCCAGCTCTAAAAACGGGGTATTATCCTAATTACGTAT
>NZ_JASWIM010000063.1:0-14651 GCF_030291335.1 Arenibacter flavimaris | reverse complement strand
GGTCATTTTAACAAACCGCCAAGATATCCGCCAAATCAAATCAAAAAATCAAAGAACGCTTTTAATTCCCCGTGTATAAAGGGATTGAATAAAATTTTAAAAAGTTAACGCATCACTAGTAATTCTTCTTAAAGAATTTGCACAATTATTGAAATGAAAGATCAAGGTTGTGTTGTAGCCTTCTCCAAGAAGGACATGCTTCCCGTTAAAGGAGTGTCTGTCAATGATTGGTATTTTTTCTCCTGTGTCCCCACGGGACATGGGCTTATTGATAACCAACGGATCGCGCAGTTGCTGGTGGACGTAAATTATAAAGGCTTTTTTGCAGTTGAGGTAGATACCCTACATCCCAGTTATGCATTTAGGGAATTAGAGGTTGTGGCCGAAAGTGTTCAAGAACTTAAGAATATTTCTACTAGGTGCCAGTATTGAGCAGTAATGATAATTGTAGTATTCCTTAAGGTTTTCTTCAGGGATATTTTACAGTTATTATAATACATTTTTCGGGGCATTGGGCTTTTAGGGATTGGAAAATCCAAGAGTTTAGTGGTATAATTAGACATGTCAAGTCTATTTTGGAAGGGTATGACCGCGCCCACTACCATAATTATGTAGTGCACAGTGCAACCGTAAAAAAGGCATATTGGAATCTTAATTGAAAAAATGATCGATTAAGTGAAGACCTTGAACTGCCTGTATTCACCTTAAATACAATAGCTCCTCCACATGGCCATAATTTGTAGCAATGAAGGAAACGAACCAAAAGAATAGAAGCATTGAGTTAGTTAGTTTTGTTGGAAAAGGGGCAAGGGGAAACTTTTGTTCCTTTTTAGTTGTTGGCCCATTTACTTTGGTTTTAGGCAAAGTTACTGTTAAAAGTTCGTTTGGTATTTTATAGGAAAATGATAGTACTGGGAGTCAAATAGGAACAATTCCTTGGCATGGACCCCATTTCTATATAAGGGTCAGTTCAAACTTTCCGGGGATGTCCAATTCTATACTTAATAGGGGTGGAGTGCAAACCAACCGGCATGGCAGATCAACATAATGGATTTACTAAATTGGACTTGTAAAAAATACAGAACTTGTTGTTGTATATAGGTGTTGGTAGTAAGTAAAATACCTATTCTACGCAACCATACGGGGTATTTAGCGTCTATATTTTTAAATAAATGGTGTATGAGAACCTATTCTACAATCAAAAATTTGGCATTTTTAGTAGTGACACTATTTTTATGCAATAGTTGCTCAAAGGAAAACGATGATATCTCATATGATTTGGCGGGTAGTTGGAAAGTTATCTACTTTATGGACGGGAATAAAAAAATTACTAAATCGGAGGACAATACCTGGCCTGATATCAATAATGGAGACATTACAACAAACTTTACGGCACCCGATAACAATGGAAAAGGAACTGTTTCTGGAATTTCGGTTTCCAATGCCTACAATGGGGAATACACAATTCAAAAGAATGGAGATATATCCATTGGACCAATTATGACTACCTATATTAATGAACCTGAATGGACAAAATTATTTAGTATTGGATCGGCCCAAAAATTTGAAATTAAAAACTCAAACCTATTGATTTATTATAACAGCAGGAAAAATATAATTGTGTTTGAGCGGAATTAGGACATATGTTTTTAATGATTAAAAAAACCAGCTGTGCAAAGTCTCCTGACTTTGAACTAGCTGTGCGATGTCTCCCGACTTTGGACGTACCATGGATCAAGTGGAAAAGTGGGTTCCAAAATAAATCGTAAGTTTCTTAGCACCTTAAATTTTCAGGATGGACAAGGAACCAATTTTCTTACCAGACTATGATCGCTTTTCTTTTGTAAAGGCCTTGAATGGTGATTACTGTGGTGTAGGGGGCAGTCCTTACAACTTCCTTATTTAACACTTAACACTGTTTTGATATTCTTTCTATTTATTGCACTTTTGCGTTTTAATTTTCAATAATAATCAGGCAGGTCGCTAATGATCTTATAAAAGGTAACATAGAATGGATTATAAATTACAAATCCCGAAAGGATATCATCCGCAATTAAATATGCAAGAGACAGAACAAGCAATTAAGTTGATCAAAGACTTTTTTGAACTTAGTCTATCATCCGAATTGAGATTGAGAAGAATCACGGCTCCTTTGTTCGTAAAAAAAGGATCTGGAATTAATGATGACCTTAGTGGCGTAGAACGTCCAGTTACCTTTCCCATAAAAAGTATGGATGATGCCGAAGCTGAAATTGTACATTCGCTTGCCAAATGGAAAAGACTTGCTTTGGCCCAATTAGGAATTGAGTCGGGCTACGGTGTATATACAGATATGAATGCATTGCGTCCGGATGAAGTTTTTTCAAATATACATTCCATTTATGTAGATCAGTGGGATTGGGAAAGGGTGATTTCTAAAGAAGAAAGATCCATTGACTTCCTAAAATATATTGTAAGAAAAATATATAGCATTTTTAGAAGGGTAGAATATGTTGTATACGAGCGCTATCCCCATTTAAAACCTGTACTTCCGGAAGAAATTACCTTCATCCATACAGAGGAATTGGCAGAACAGTATCCTAAGCTTAGCTGCAAGGAAAGGGAATTGGAAGCTGCTAAAAAGTATGGTGCCGTGTTTGTTATGGGAATTGGAGGACTACTCCCAGAAGGGAAAAAGCATGATGGAAGGGCTCCGGATTATGACGACTGGAGTACCGAAACCGAAAACGGTTTAAAGGGGTTAAATGGCGATATCCTTCTGTGGAACCCTATGCTTGAAGATGCCTTGGAGCTTTCATCTATGGGAATCCGCGTTGATAAGGAAGCACTCAATAGACAATTGCTAATTGAAGGTGCGGAAGACAGAAAAGAATTAATGTGGCATAAGATGCTTTTAAATGATGAACTGCCATTATCCATAGGAGGAGGTATAGGCCAATCCCGTCTATGTATGTTCTTCCTGAAAAAAGCGCATATTGGTGAGATTCAGACCAGTATCTGGCCCGAAGAAATGATTGAAGAATGTAAGCAAGGGAACATACCCATTCTTTTCTAGGAACCCCACCCTTTAATATACCATTTACAATGGCTGCCAATACTTTTTGGTAGCCATTTTTATTTTAATCAAAATTCGTAATTGACGGCACATTTAAGTGTAGTAGTTTTGTTTGGGTACTTAGGTTCTTTTTTTATTCATCGGCTGGTCTATTGATTTTTAATGGTATTCATGAATGCTACGCATTTGGGCGATGCAAAAAATGAACAAAACACGAACGCCAGCTTAGTTTATTCTATCTTTATCCTATTCACAAACCGCTTTTGGGATTTATCCAATGTATATTGCATTCTATGAGACTATTGCTTTTGCTTACTGTTTTTGTTTTTGGTGTTGGTTGTACCGACCAATACGATAAGTATAAAAATCCACCGGAATATATTACAAAGCCATCTGCTGCAAATGCAGCCTATTTTGAAGCTTATGACGAAACCTTAAAATTGTGGAAGGTCCCTTTTGAGGAATTATATATTCCTACCACCAACGGAATAGCCCATGTTATTGTATGTGGCCCTAAAAATGCAGATCCGGCGGTGTTGCTTCACGGAATGAACGCCAGCTCTACCATGTGGTATCCAAATATAGAATCCTTGACCAAAAACCATAGGGTGTTTGCGATCGACTTTATTTTGGAAGCAGGAAAATCGTATTTGTATAAAGATATTGAAAGTGTGGAAAAAGTGACCGACTGGTATAAGGAAGTTTTATTTGCCCTGGAGTTGGACAGCTTTCATCTCATTGGTGCTTCCCGGGGAGGATGGTTGGCGGTGAACCTAGCGTTAAACGATCAGAAAAGGATAAAAAGCCTAGTGTTGTTAAGTCCGGCCCAAACCTTTACATGGATCAAGCCAAGTACGGATTTATTAAAAAATATTGTCAGGATATTTTCTTCCAAGGAAAAACAAATGGAGCAAAGCCTAAAAAGCATGTCGGCCAATGTGGCCAATATCAAAGAGGCCTACCTGAAGCAATACAAACTGGGTACTGAATTGGAGTCCGAAAACAAATTTGTCACCAGTATGAAACCTTTTTCCAATGACGAACTAACATCCTTACAAATGCCTGTTTTGGTGTTAATTGGGGATGACGATATGATCAATGAAAAAAGAACGGTAGAAATTGCCAATATGTTGCCAAAAGGAAAGGGGGAGGTTGTACACAATGCAGGACATTTTTTATCTATGGATCAGGCAGAAACGGTAAATAAAAAAATGCTGGAGTTTTTAAGTATCCCTTAAGTAAACTTTCAAAGAGGAGTATAAAAATTGTCTAACGCAGATACGCTGTACATAAAGGTACATTTTGGGCAGGGGTAAGTTTATATGATTTTTTATACAGCTTATTGCTACTTTTACAAAAACATTGGCCCATGCTCCATTTAAAATTGGCAACAGACCCGCGTTGGGTTAATATTGTTGAAAAAAACATAGAAGAAATACTAACAGATCATGCGTGGTGCGAACAAAAGGCGGCGACCAATGCGATCACTATTATTACACTTAATTCAGAATACCCGGATTTGGTCACCGATTTGCTCCTTTTGGCCCAGGAAGAACTGGAACATTTTCAGATGGTGCATGATCTCATTAAGAAGCGCGGTTACACCTTGGGCAGAGAGCGCAAGGATAGCTATGTTAACGAGCTTTATAAATTTATGAATGTAGGGGGAAGTAGACTTAAAGCGATGGTAGATAGGCTCTTATTTTCAGCTATGATCGAAGCGAGAAGCTGTGAACGATTTAAGTTGCTGTCAAATGAAATAAAGGACCCTGAGCTTTCAAAATTTTACCACGATTTAATGATCAGCGAAGCAGGCCATTACACCACTTTTATTGGTTTTGCCCGCAAATACGGCCAAAATATAGATGTAGACCAACGCTGGCAAGAGCTTGTTGAATTTGAAGCTGAAGTGATAAAAAATTATGGAAAGGAAGAAACAATCCACGGTTAGAATAATGTAGCGTTGCCAAGGATACAACCTTATTGCGTTTGTCCTATTGTTGTTTGGCGCTCGTTACTTATAACGCTTATATCCAAGTAAGTGTCTCATTGTTAATCCCCTGCTCTTTCTTGATATTTTTAGCCAAACTATTCTACCATTTCAAAAATTCAAATTATTCTTAAATGCTATATTGATTTCCCTATAAATTTGATAATTAGATCCGCAAAGGAATATTAAGGTTTTGTTTAATTCACGGATAAGGGTATGTTGAGATTGAAATTAGTTTTAATAAGGTTGGGGTACCACATGTGCCATATTGTCCCAGCAAATATTTCCGGTTTATAAGATTCAATATTGATAATTTTTTTGTTTTTGGGGAGGGATATTAATGGAGATTGGTTCGTTCTCCTTTTTCTGTTTTAACAAAAAATTAACGTGCTGGAAAAACACATTTAATATTGTTTCAATACGTTTGATAAGGGAGTATTATCGTCCTTAAAAATTGATAATATTCTATCATAAATTGAGAAATAAAACCAAATGGGGAGTACAATCCTTAAAATTGTCCGCCCATAACGGCAACCTTCTTATAAATTATGCCTTATTATGGCGGTTTTGGAAAAAGGTTGTTATATTGACCAATTGAATGATTTTTAAAAACAAGGGGTATCTACCTTTAATGAAGAAAAGAACGCTACTTATAATCCTGATGTTATCGCTGTCCATGCCACTGTTGGCCCATGGGGATCTAAGTATGCGGATAGCGGAAAAAACCATTGCTATATCCGAAGATCCGGACAATTCTGAACTGTACTATGAAAGAGGGTTGCTGTATCAACAGCACATGGAGTACGATAATGCCCTGGAAGATTACCTTAAGTCCCAATCCATGGGAAATTCCAACAAAGCCCTATATTACCAAATTGCGGAGGTGCACTTTTTAACCAAAGCCTACCAGGAGGCCCTGCAAAGTATAAATTCCTATTTGGAATTGGATAGCATGGACCTAAGTGCAAAAAAATTGCAGGCTCAAATACACTTCAATCTTAAATCGTACAAAAAATCCTTGGAGGGCTACCGTACTGTTATCCTTAACATGAAGGACATTCGGCCCGAGGATGTATTGGAATACTGCAACATCATTCTTGCCGAAAACAACAAAAACTATAAGGCTGCCTTGAAGGCCATCGAATATGGCCTGGACCAACTTGGCCCGCATACCATATCGCTCCAACTTAAAAAATTGGACTACTTAAAAGATGCCGGTCTAACAGAAAAGGCCTTGGAACAGTACAATTACTTTATCCTTGAATACAGCAGAAATGAATTCTGGTATTTTAAAAAAGCAAAGTATTTGGCGGAAATACATAAACCCCATGAGGCCTTCATCTCCTTAAAACTGGCTACGGTTGCCGTTGAGCAATTGGATACCAAGTTTAAAAATATGGGTCCCGTAATAGAATTAAAAGAACAAATAAAAAGCCTGGAAAGCTCCCTTAACAACCAAAAATCATGATTAAAAAAAGTACCTTTTTACTAGTTGCACTAAGTTCAGTGTATTCATTTTCCCAAACCTCGCATGTAGATCTTCCCAATGTAAGTGATGTTGCGGTAACCATGCCTGTAAGCCATCCACAGCATTCCACTTCGGTAACTGTTGTAAGGGGGCCTTACTTACAAAGTGGTACCCCAACGTCCGTAGTGGTAAAATGGAGAACGGATTTCGCTACTGAATCCGTGGTGCATTACGGAAAATCATTAAAATCGTTATCGAAGAAGGCTAGCAGCAATAATGTAACCACCGAGCACGAAGTCGCTCTTTCGGGTTTAAGCCCCAACACCAAATATTATTTCAATATCGGCAATAAAGCTGGTGTACTTTCCGAAAGTGTTTCCGGCGAGATGTACATTATAACAGCCCCTAAAGCAGGTACCAAACAGTTTGTAAGGGCATGGATTTTGGGTGATGCCGGTACGGCCAATAACAATCAGCGAAACGTACGGGATGCCTATTACGATTATGTGGACGCAGCACCCAAGAATTCGGGTAAGACCGATATGATGTTGTTCTTAGGGGATAACGCCTATGGCAGTGGCACGGATGAGCAGTATCAGAACGCTTTGTTCGACATTTATGACGATATGCTTAAAAAATCCGTGGCATGGTCCTGCTTGGGAAACCATGATGGGAAGTCGGCCGATTCGGCTACACAATCCGGTCCCTATTATGATATATTTACCTTCCCTACCGCTGCACAGGCCGGAGGGATTGCCTCTGGGACAGAGGCCTATTATTCCTTTGATTACGCCAATATCCACTTTATAATCTTGGATTCCCATCATACCAGTCGCGAAGTTGGGGGTGCCATGTACAACTGGACCAAGGCCGATATTCAAAACACCAAACAGGATTGGATCGTGACCCTGTTTCATCATCCAGTATATACCAAAGGGTCCCATGACTCCGATACAGAAGACCGACTTATTGAAATGCGACAAAACTTTATGCCCATGATGGAGGCCAACGGAGTGGACCTTATCCTAAACGGGCATAGCCATTCTTACGAACGCTCGTATTTCTTGAACGGACATTATGGCTTTGCCAACACTTTTAACCCGGATAATATTTCAAAGGGTGGCCATACCGTTGGATCCAATGGCTATGGGGACGGGAAAGTGGATAGCAATGGTGCCTACCAAAAAGCCAATACGGCTGCCGAGGGTGCCGTTTATATAACCACGGGCTCTGCCGGTAAAATATCCGGGGGCGACCTAAATCACCAGGCCATGTCCGTGTCCCTGAACCAATTGGGCTCCTGTGTTATGGAAGTGGAAGATGACGGTAGGGGAGGGCAGAACCTGACCGTAAAGTTTATAAGGGATAATGATGGCATAGACGACTATTTCACTATCAACAAATCAGCTAGGGTACTGAATACGGATAGAAATGCATCCGGACAAAAAAGTGCTGGACTATTGTATGATGCCGACAAGGATTTGGTAAGGCTTGATGTGGATAAAAACGATAAACTAAAGAAAGTCAAATTCTATAACAACATAGGGAAATTGGTGAAGAAAAGTAGAAGGAAAACCATCAATGTAGGCAAGCTGCCAAAAGGCCTGTATGTTATTGAAGTCATTACAAATCAAAAAGCGTATACCGAGTCCATTACCATAGAATAGAATAATTTGGCCAAAATCGGGCTGTGGGAATGGCCTACAATAATATCCCAAGTAAGGGCTGGCCCCATAGAGGAAAGAGAAGGTTAGCAGTGTTAAAAAGTCCATAGAATGGTAAAAAGCGGTTGTTGAAAATGAAGAAGACAAGCATTTTATTGGGAGTTTTTTTAATTTGTCTATTGATGTTGTCCGGGACGCAAATGGCAATTCCAGACCAGAAGGATACGCTTCCGGAAAAAGTAGCAGCCTTATACACGGCCAATTTTTACAAGTTTCAAAGGGAAGTGGATTCATTGGCAGCCCTTGTCAATAGGGCAACCTCCGTAAACGAATGGGAGGGGTTGAAAAGACAGGTGGATAAGACCAGATTGGGTTATAAGGAGATCGAATTTATTTTTGATTATTACCAAACCTCCTACAATACCACTTATATCAATGGCGCACCATTGCCCAAGGTAAGTGAGTATTTTGAAGCCGAAAAAGTGATTCCCCCTGGCGGTTTGCAGGCATTGGATGAGGCCGTTTATGGGGAAGCTTCCAATGAAAATTTACAGCACCTACAAGTATTGGCCAACGGACTCAAGGAGCGGGTAGATTTTATAGCGAAAATACATTTACCGGTTCATTTAAAGTCGAGCCAGATTATTGAGTGTATCCGGTCCGGCATCGTTAGGATCTTTACGCTGGGACTAACGGGATATGATACTCCAGGGTCTGTAAGTGGGTTGAAGGAAAGTATTACGGGGTGGAAAAGTATGGAAACTACATTTCTGTATTTTGAATCCGGGATGGCCCCAGAAGCCAGGGCCCAATTTGAAGCCATCAAAGAACACTTTGCCAAGGGGAGGAAGAAATTAAATGCCCATACCACTTTTAATGAGTTTGATAGGCTGGCCTTTTTAAAGGAGGTGGTCAACCCCTTATATGCGGCCTTGTTGGAATTTCAGAATGTAAACAAGATTGTGCTGGAGCCGTATAAAAAGCATGCCCAAAACTACAAGGCCAAGAATATATTCGACATTGATTTTCTCAACACCGATTTTTATTCGGAACTGGTATATCAGCCTTTGGACAACCCCAAGACCATAGCCTTGGGGAAATTGTTGTTCCGGGATCCCCAGCTTTCCAAGGATAATGTCATGGCCTGTATAAGCTGCCATAACCCCAACAAAGGTTTTTCAGATGGCTTGCCCAAAAGTGTATCTAATCAAAAAGGGGTTTTTACGGCACGAAATGCCCCAACCTTGATAGATGCGGGCTATTCCACAAGATATTTTTGGGACATGCGCGCCTTGGATTTAGAAAAACAGGTGATACACGTTATCGATAACGATTTGGAGTTCAATACCAATTTTGATGCGATTATCAATAAGCTCAATAAAAATAACGTTTATAATGAGCTATTTAAAGAGGCTTATGGAGGGATAGCCAAGGAGGATATCAATCAGCGTTCCATTAGCAATGCCATTGCGGCCTATGTAAACTCTTTAAAATCCTTTAATAGTCCCTTCGATAAATATGTGCGGAACGAAACCAAGGAGTATCCCGAGAATGCCAAAAGGGGATTTAACCTGTTTATGGGGAAGGCGGCCTGCGGAAGTTGTCATTTTGCACCGGTCTTTAATGGTACCGTTCCTCCTTTTTATCTGGAATCGGAATCGGAGGTCTTGGGTATTACCCAGGGATTTGATTCCATAGTCCCTAAGTTGGATACGGATTTGGGACGCATGGGCAATGGTCTAAAACTGGATAATCGTCCCTTTTTGAAAAATTCGTTCAAAACGGTAACGGTCAGAAATGTAGCGTTTACAGCACCTTATATGCACAACGGATTATTTGCTACTTTGGATGATGTGTTGGCCTTCTACAACCTAGGAGGAGGCGCAGGAATGGGCTTGAAGGTGGAAAATCAAACCTTGCCCGAAACACCCTTGAATTTGACCCAGCAGGAAATGGAGGATATTATTGCCTTTATGGAAACCCTATCGGATGTACCGGAGTATGGGGGTAGGGGTGATTAATTGGTTTATGTTCAATGTTTAAAAGTTGAAAGTCCTTGTGGAGATTGAGCTTGATCGAAATTGAAGTTGTAAGGTAGTAGTGAGAAGGCAGAACCTAGAATCTAGATCCTAGACTTATTGGCGACAAACAGATTCCCCTCTTGAGAGAGCCTGTCCCGCTTTTTAGCGGGAGGTTAGGGGTGTGTTTCAACCCAAACACTATCTATAGTCCCCTCCCGAGGACCTGGGCTATCAATCCCTTCCGTCTCCTCCGCATCTCGCGGAGGATCCACCTTGTCCTCCCGCGGAAAACGCGGGACAGGCTTATCTAAGGGAAGGAACCCTTGGTGTCGTCATTGCGGGTTTACCTCCAATAAGGCAGGTTCAGGGTGCAGACATACCATCTTCACAACGCAAGAAGTTCTGTCTAACATTTAACTTCTCGGACAAAATTCAAAAACAATTTTTGGGATTATTACAATTAATTCTTTCCTTGTCCCAACTAACGGAATAATCAACCTCATTTCCAGGTTTGTGTTTGAATATGCCCATGCGTTCCAAAACTATGTGTTAATTTTAAACAATCCAGGAAATAGGTTTGAGGCCTCCTGGCATCCAATCCTATAAATTAGTACCAACAGCATGAAAAAAAGCCAGTGTTTAATCATTTTATTAGGTATACTCTTCCTAGGGAGCTGTGCAGAAAAAGAGAAAAGCAAAGAAACCCAGGACACCTCGAAACCTAACGTGCTGGTGCTTCTAACCGACCAATGGAGGGCCCAGGCTACAGGCTATGCAGGCGATCCCAATGTAGACACTCCTCATCTGGACAGTTTGGCGGCCATAAGTGTCAATTTTAAAAATGCCGTTTCCGGGATGCCCGTATGCTCTCCGTTTAGGGCATCGCTCTTGACCGGGCAACGCCCCTTGACCCATGGGGTATTTATGAATGATGTACAGTTGGATACCAATGCGGTAACCATAGCAAAAGTCTTCAACAAAGAAGGTTATGATACCGGATACATTGGCAAATGGCACTTGGATGGACATGGGAGGCTACAGAATGTGGTCCCTGGCAATAGGAGGCAGGGTTTCCAGTTCTGGAAAGGGAACGAATGTACCCATGATTACAACAAATCCGTCTACTATGACAATGAGGACCCCAAAAGAAAAACATGGGACGGCTATGACACCTTTGAGCAGACCGAGGCTGCCATCGACTATATCAAGGAACACAAGTCGGTCAAGAATCCGTTTATGATGATCCTTTCCTATGGCACACCGCATGCGCCCTATCATACGGCCCCTTTGGAATATAGAAACCGATTTGATCCAGAAAAGATCCAACTTCGTAGAAATGTTCCGGATAGCCTTAAAGAACGGGTAAAAAAGGATTTGGCAGGGTATTATGCCCATATAGCTGCACTGGATGATATGATAGGCAAACTGATAAAAAACCTAAAGGATTCGGGGCAAATGGATAATACGATCATTGTATTCACGGCAGATCATGGGGATCTCCTGGGCTCCCAGGGTGCTTACAAAAAGCAGCAACCCTATGAGGAGTCGGCCAGGGTGCCCATGCTTTATTACCTGCCAGAAAAACTAAATATTGCTGTGGGAGATAGGGATGCTTTAATGAATTCGGAAGATATCATGCCCACCCTCCTAAGTTTGTGTAATATATCCATCCCCAGTACTGTGGAAGGATTGGATTATAGGCCTTATATGGAAGGGAAAGAAAAAATAGGGCATGCTACCTTGTTAACCTGTGTACAGCCCTTTGGGCAATGGAATAAAGTAAAACATGGCGGAAGGGAGTACAGGGCCATTAAGACCCTTCAATATACCTATGCCCGTGATTTGAACGGCCCCTGGTTGCTTTTCGACAATGTAAACGATCCATACCAATTGTTCAATCTGGTAGGTAACGAAGGCTATACTACTTTGCAGGACGAGTTGGAAATACAGCTGTCCCAACGATTGAAAGAAACCGGGGATGAATTTCTTCCTGGAATGGAATATATTAAAAAGTGGGGATATCCCGTAGATGAAACGGGTACGGTTCCTTACACCCATTAAGACGGTAGTGGATCTTTCCCTTGAATATATTAAAAGGAATTGATCACCATTTTTATTTCATGCTTGCCGGGCTCCAACCGAACCGAGCCAAAGGCCGACGCTACTTTTTTTCCGTTGTGCATTAGCTCTTTTCCAGGTGCGGGGGGCATTTCAAATTCGGCAACCATATTCGCAGGAATTTCAATGGTGTACAATTGCAATCTGGGATTGGCGTAGGTATAGCTTGCCTTAATGGTTCCTTTGATGGTAGGGACTTCAATGGTGCTATTCTTTAAATGGCCCATCTGCGGTTTAATGGTGGCAATGCCAAAACCAGGGATTTTGGGTTGGATTCCCCACAGTCCACGCGGAATGGCATTGGCAGGGACCGCCCCCCAAGCATGGTTCCAATCTAGATTATTCTTATACTTTAAATCCCAGGCTTCCAAGGTAATGGTAGAGCCGATGCGGATCATATTGTACCAACTTCTGTCACTGGTATCGGTCAATAGATCCAAGGCATAATCTTCCGCGCCGGCGTTGTAAAGACCATCCATTAAATATTGGGAACCATAAACGCTACAGGCCATTCCCCTCGATTTCACGAACTCCACAACCGATCCTAAATGTTCTTCGGGCACCATATTGAAAGCCAAGGGCATCATATTGGCATGTAAGGAGGCGTGGTCCGTGCCTATCCCATCAATGTAAATCCCCCTTTTGGCATCGAACATTTTTTCATTGAAGGCCTTTTTTGCCTTCAAGGCCCTTAATTTAAAATCCAAAGCCTCTTGTGTTTTGCCCAATACCTGGGCAAATTCGGCCATAATTTTCATGTTCTGATAGTAAAATGCATTCACTACCGTATTGTAATCCTTAAATACATAACCGTCACGCTCTCCTTTGTTGGTAGGATCCCCGCCCCAGCCTGCTGAGGGCCAATCCACAATATCCCTAAAAGTCTCCTTCATGGTTTTAGGAAATCCAAGATGGGCCATTAATTCCGGGGTCATCTTTGTAGAGGTTATTAGACCATCTTCGTTGGCGAGCTCATAAAGGGTTTTGTATTTTAACTGATCGTAGTATTTCTGTATGAGTTCTGTGTTGCCGGTGTACATATAATCGGCATGGAACATAAGTGCCACATGTTGTTGCCATTCGGTAGGCCATGTGGGATGTTCCATAAAATATTCTATGGTCTGCCTTGCAATCGCATATTCCCGATCGGTGGTATAATGGCTCAATTGATTTAAATAGGCATCGGCCTCGTATGGGATACGCTCCCGGTCCCCATCTACGTATAGCCCGTTAAAAGTAGTGGCCTTAATGGAGTATTTACATAAATCCCAAACCTGATTCAATATATCATTGGAACTGTTGAAGTTACTGGCATTATCCTCCCAATAACTGTGGTGGGCCAATTGCGTGAAATTATCGGCGGTCAAGGGTTCTTGGGCCCCTTCTACTTCCGCATAACGGAATGGCATTAAGACAGGAAAGCCGTCCGGTAACGGTACTGCTTTGCCAGGCAGGGTATTGCGTGTGTCCGGTTTGATTGGAAGTTGATAGTAGGTTTGTTTGGGTGTCACCGCTACCTCAATTTTCTGATACCTAATATGGCTTTTTTTAAAGGGGGTCCTGTTAATGTTTTCGCCCTCCAATTGTTCTCCTATGTGGAACGTCAGGGTATGATCGGCTTTGGCGTTGTAGGTAAAATCGATGGTAGAGAAGGCCGCTTTTCCGAAATCGATAAAATAGGTGTCACCTCTTTTCTCAAATTGGGCAGGACTTATTCTATCTATTTGAAAACTGTTAGGTGTCGTTATGCTAGCTTTGGGGCTACCCATGGTAAAAGCCTGGGTTTTGGAATATCTTGAAAGTCGATTGTCCTGGTCCCATATGCGCACTTTCCAATAGTAGGTACTACCACTTTTTAACGGGGTTCCCCCGTGTTCTATTTCCGTTGAGGTATTGGATCTTATTTGTCCACTGTTCCAGACATTCCCTATGTTGTTATTTATATTTTCTTCGGAGGAAGCCACCAATATTTGATAGGCCGATTGCGCTACAGCACCTTCAGGTACTACCCAGCCGTATTCCGGCTTGGGGTCAATAATGCTTACCCCGGCTGTGTTTCTTATCCATTCAATGATCAAATTGGAGGGACCTTGGGAATAATCGTCGGAAAGTTCAAGTATAAGGCTGTTCGTTTTTTTTCGAAACGATTCCAGTGTACTGGCATATTTTGAATCTTTTGCCAGATTGTTGATCTCCTTTGGATCCTCTTTTAAATTAACGTGAGTTCGATATAAGGACTATCCAATTCTTTGAAGGTTGTCTATATTGATGTTTGGTTTTGTTGGGTAAAAGGCATATGCAATGAGTCCGGAAACCATATTTGTGATGAAGTTTC
>NZ_JASWIM010000062.1:0-15167 GCF_030291335.1 Arenibacter flavimaris | reverse complement strand
TTAATGGTATTCATGAATGCTACGCATTTGGGCGATGCAAAAAATGAACAGGACACAAAAATGAGATAGTAGATTATTTCTTTTTCTAATTCACACACAACTTTTGGGATTGATCCGTCCTTATGGCTACCCTAGTGGTTAATATATACCATCCAAGGTTTGCTCTGTAAAAGTCATAAAATAGGCCGCCTAAAACCATCAAAACCCCTAAAAACCAAGGCTAAAAGACAGATTTAACATAATTTAAACTATTCTTCAGACAATTATAATGTAAATTTAACGTTAAGTTATTGTAAATTTATAGTCAGTTTAAAAGCCCAAGATCATGAAAAATAATATTCAAAACAAAACACAGGAAAAGTTGAAAAGCTTTTCATTAAGAAATATACCCAATTACATAAAGGCTTACGCCAAAACTTGTAGGGAGTCCTATTACCACATGTTAAGCTTATAGAATTAGCCCTTAAATTTTACCGGTAAGTACACCAACTTTTTGGTTTCGAAGAATTCCTCTTCAAAAATTCCGGAAAGATTATAGATTTCCACCGTACGGTATTCCTTCAATTCTTCGGCCAGATCCCCTCCCTTTAAATAAAGGATCCCGTTTTTGCGTTCGTGTACAGATTTCTTTTTTATCCTACCTTTCACCCAATGTGTAAAAGTTGGCATGGCTGCCACTGCCCTACTTACAATAAAATCGAACTGTTCCGTAATTTCCTCCACTCTTGAATTAACCGCAGTGACATTTTCAATTTCCAGTCCAGCCACCACTTCCTGCACCACTTTGATTTTTTTACCAATGGCATCGACCAACGTAAAATGGGCCTCGGGATATAAAATAGCCAAGGGTATCCCAGGAAATCCGCCACCGGTTCCCACATCCAATATTTTTGCCCCGGTATTAAATTTTTGAAATTTTGCTATGGCCAAAGAATGTAGCACATGTCTAAGATACAACTCATCTATATCCTTTCTGGAAACCACATTTATCTTTAAGTTCCAGTCCTGGTACAAATGTTGCAATTTCTCAATTTGCTGTTTTTGCAAATCGGTTAAATCTGGAAAATATTTATAAATGATTGTACAGTCCATTATGTTTAGTTAAATTATTACAAAAATAGTACATTAATAGGCATGGCCTAAGTTTTAACAAAGCAGTTATAATTAATTTGGGCTCGTTTTGCCGTATATTTACAAAAAATTAAATCATGGATAACAGACCCATAAGATTTTCAAGAAAAGACTCTGCGCAATTTTTCAAAACCCTTAACAAGCGCGTTAACGATTATTTCAAGGAAAACGATCTTAAAAAGACAGGGAACTGGAAATTGCACTTAAAGACTGCCGTAATGTTTGCCTTATTTTTGGCACCCTATTTTCTAATTCTAACCCTAGGGCTCCCAAATTGGGCCAATTTATTACTCACCATAACCATGGGCATTGGTATGGCAGGCGTTGGAATGAACGTAATGCACGACGGAAACCACGGCTCCTATTCCAATAAAAAATGGGTAAACAAACTAATGGGAGGCAGTATCTATATCCTTGCTGGAAATGTATATAACTGGCAGGTACAACACAATGTACTTCACCATACCTATACCAATATCCATGAACACGATGAAGATTTGGAAGCTGGAAGGATACTTAGGTTTTCAAAGCACGCCAAATGGCACAAATTCCATAAATTTCAGCATTTTTACTCCATTTTCCTTTATGGCCTTCTTACATTTAACTGGGCCATAACCACGGATTTTCAACAAATGTACCGCTATACCAAAAGGAAACTGGCCTATGGCAAGTTCCCTAATCCTTTTATAAACTGGAGTATGCTGGTAGTAACCAAGCTAATATACATAACCATTTGGATTATAGTACCTATGGTATTTCTGGACATTGCGTGGTGGAAAATCCTTATCGGCTTTTTTATCATGCATTATGTTGCCGGAGTAATACTAAGCGTAGTTTTTCAATTAGCACATGTTGTGGATGAAGCGGAAACCCCACTGCCGGAAAAGGACGGTACCATGAAAAATACTTGGGCCATTCACCAGTTGTTCACCACAGTGAACTTTGGCACCAAAAACCGCATAGTAAACTGGTTTACGGGCGGCTTAAACCATCAGGTGGAACACCATATCTTCCCGAACATCAGTCATATACATTACACAAAAATTGCCAAAATTGTTAAAGAGACTGCAAATGAGTTTAATTTACCGTACAACGAATATAAAACTACAAGAAAAGCCATAATTTCGCACTTCAAACATCTAAAGGAACTGGGCAAAAAACCCGAATTACAATATCAGTAAATTATAACAGAAAATGAAGAACCATTTATCCGATAGGATCAATTCCATGTCCACCTCGGCCACATTGGCTATGGCTGCCAAAGCCAGGGAATTAAAAAATGAAGGTAAAGATATCATTGGCTTAAGTCTTGGGGAACCCGACTTCAACATCCCTGATTTTATCAAGGAAGCGGCCAAAGAGGCTATAGACCAGAATTACAGTAGCTATTCCCCTGTGGATGGCTATGCCGATTTAAAACAGGCCATTGCCAATAAATTTAAAAGGGACAATGGACTTACTTATGGTCTTAACCAAATTGTAGTCTCAACAGGAGCAAAACAATCCTTGGCCAATATTGCCATGGTAATGCTCAACGATGGCGATGAGGTTATTCTCCCAGCTCCTTATTGGGTAAGCTATAGTGATATTGTTAAATTGGCCCAAGGTGTGCCAGTAGAGGTCCCTACCAGCATCGATACCGATTTTAAGATGACACCGGAACAGCTGGAGAAAGCCATTACACCGAAAACCAAAATGATGTGGTTCAGCTCCCCTTGTAATCCAAGTGGGTCGGTATACAGTAAGGAAGAATTGGAAGGTTTGGCCGAAGTATTGAAAAAGCATCCCAACATTTTTATAGTATCCGATGAAATTTATGAGCATATCAATTTTAGGGGTGGCCATGTAAGTATCGCCAATATTGAAGGCATGTACGACCGTACCATTACGGTAAACGGCGTCTCCAAGGCTTTTGCCATGACCGGATGGCGAATTGGTTACATAGGAGGGCCGGAATGGATTGCCAGGGCCTGTAACAAATTTCAGGGCCAGATCACCAGTGGCGCCAATGCCATTGCCCAACGGGCAACCATAGCTGCGCTTAACGCCCCAATATCCTCCATCCAATTTATGATAGACGAATTCCACAAGAGACGCGATCTTGTTCTGGAACTATTGGGAGAGATAAAAGGATTCAATCTTAATGTCCCCGAGGGCGCATTTTATGTATTTCCAGATATTTCCAGCTTTTTTGGAAAAACGATTAATGGAACATTGATCAATAATGCTTCGGATTTTGCCCTGTACCTATTGGAAAAAGCCAATGTGGCCACTGTAACCGGGGAGGCCTTCGGAAATGATAATTGCATACGTATTTCGTATGCTGCTTCAGAGAAGGAACTAAGGGAAGCCATGGCGAGAATAAAGGCAGTTTTATAATACGGACTTTATACCTAAAAAAATGGGCATCTTCATCGATGCCCATTTTTTTTAATTCTTTTTTTATATACTAAGTACGTTTCCAAAAATATGGTGAAAGCAGTATCAATACTGTAAATAACTCCAACCTACCCAAAAGCATTAGAAATCCGCACCACCACTTCCCCAGGGCAGGAAGGCTATTAAAATTGACCAACGGATTCAAAGTACCCAATGCCGGACCAACATTCCCCAAAGAGGATGCGGCCCCTCCCACTGCACTTTCAAAGTCCAACCCCAGTGCACCAAGTACCAAGGATCCAATTATAAACAACAACATATAGAGCACAAAGAATGCAATTATATTGTATACGATATTTTCGGGCACTGTCTTATTATTATACCTAACAGGAATAATGGCATTGGTATGCAGGGTGCGCTTAAATTCCAATAGCCCGTTCTTAATAATAAGCAAGTGCCTCATTACCTTGATACCTCCTGCCGTTGAACCGGCAGAACCTCCAAGGAAAAACAGTCCAAAAAAGAATATGGTCAAAAAGGGCGTCCATGAAGTAAAATCGGCCGTAACAAAACCTGTAGTGGTAATTACCGAGACCACTTGAAACAAGGTATGCCTAAATGCGCTTTCCCACTCTCCCAATATCATGGGATGAAAATCCGACACCGGTACATTGGCCTGAAAATACACCACCAAACTGGCCACTATGGTAAAACACAAAATAAATATGGAATAGAACTTAAATTCCTCATCCATAATTACTTTTTGCACCTTTCCCTTAAAGGCATAATAGCTTAGAACAAAATTACTACCGGCCAAAAACATGAATAAAATAACAATGTACTGAATCAAGGGTTGATCGTTCCAATAGGCCATACTGGCATTTTTGGTAGAAAAACCGCCAGTGGAAAGGGTTGCCAAAGAGTGATTCATGGCATCAAAAAAAGACATTCCGGCCAATTTTAACAGCAGGGTCTCTGCCACAGTATAACTAAAGTAAATTAACCAAAGTCGCTTGGCGGTATCCGTAATTCTAGGATGTAATTTATCCCCACTCGGCCCAGGAGCTTCTGCCGCAAATAATTGCATTCCTCCAATTCCCAAAAGCGGCAAAATAGCGATCGCAAGAACTATGATCCCCATTCCCCCTATCCAATGGGTTAAACTCCTCCACAACAGTATTCCTTCCGGTAATGCCTCTATATCATCCACAACCGAAGCCCCTGTAGTAGTATAACCGGATATGGTCTCAAAAAATGCGTTGGTAATATCCGGAATGGCACCGGAAAAAAGATAGGGCAACATCCCTGAAGCAGACATGACCAACCAACCAAAAGTAACAATGATGTACCCCTCCTTCCGCTTAACCACTTTTTTGTGATTCCGCGTATAGAACATGGCCAAAACACCTACAAGCATCGTAACCAGGGCGGCAAATGTAATATCCAAAGTAGCTCCGTCGTCATAAATTCCACTTACCACTGCAGCCAAAATCATAAAAAAACCATTACAAAGTAATAGTAATCCCATGAGGTGAAAAATAATTTTAGAATTTAAGCCCATACTATAGGAACAGCTTTTCAATTTTTGGAATGGCACTTGGCAAACAACATACCACTACCCTATCACCTTCTGTAATTCTAAACCCTCCTAGGGCAATAATCCCTTCATTATCCCTTATAACCCCTCCAATGGTAGCTTCCCTGGGGAACTCAAGCTCCCTAATTATCTGTCCGTTTACTTGGGATGTTGGTTTAACGATGAATTCCAAAATCTCTGCATTTAAATTGTTCAACCGGGTCATCGCCACAATTTCGCCTTTCCTGATATGCCTAAAAATATTATTTGCTGCCAACAACTTTTTATTGAGCAAAGTGTCTATTCCTATGGAGTGCGACAATTGAAAATAATCCATGTTCTCCACTAGGGCAATCGTCTTTTTAACATTCTTGGATTTTGCCACCAGACAAGACATAATATTCGTTTCAGAATTTCCCGTAACTGCTACAAAAGCATCCATAGCCTCCAGGTTTTCCTCCTCCAACAGTTCTACATTTCTACCATCACCATTAATGATCAATGCATTGGGCAGTTCGTCTGCCAGATCAAAGGCCTTTTCCTTATTCTTCTCAATAAGCTTTACATTAAACTTATTTCTACAAAGATCCCTCGCGGTTTTGTAGCCCACCTTACTACCGCCAAGTATCATTACGTTTTTAATTTCCTTTTTCTCCTTACCGGTAAGTTTGTACAATTCGTCCAGCCCTTCCCTGGAAGTAATGAAATACACCTGATCATTTTCCTTAAAAACCGTGTCACCCCTTGGCACAATAGTGTATTGGGTACCCATTCTTTGGATGGCAATGGGCATAAAATGCAGCTCGGGAAATATCCTTGCAGCTTCCTTAACGGTCTTTCCCACAAAAGGTGCGGTCCTTGGCAAAGATACGCCCACCATGATCAAAAGACCCTCCTCAAATTCGTAGGTATTGTTAAAAGCGGATTGGTTCAACAATAGTTGTATTTCAGTTGCGGCCAAAGCCTCTGGTGAAATAAGCTCATCAATACCCAAGTCCGGAAATCTGATGGCATCCTTGTTATGAATAAACTCTGCGTTGGAAATACGCGCTATTGTTCGCTTACAGCCCAATTGTTTTGCCAACATACACAAGGTAATATTGGTGGTCTCCGAAGAAGTTACCCCAATAACAAGGTCGGACTTCCCTACTTGTGCATCCTTTAAAATGGCAATGGACGTGGCATCCCCCCTAAGCACCCTAATATCCAAATGACTGTCCGCATAAGATAAACTATCCTTATTCGTATCTATAAGAGTAATATCTTGGGATTCATAGGACAATAATTTCGCCAAATGAAAACCTACTTCACCTGCCCCTGCAATAATAATTTTCATCTGTTATATAAATTGTTTTTCATCAATCGAAGCGCACAATAATTAATGGTAAATACCGCCTTACGAATGTTTCTCCTTACGTCAACTTAGTTTAAATATAAACCAAATCCTTTTCCTATTCACACCTTCTATAGAATTAGGATCAAATCCAATTTTCCCAAAACAGGAAAGAAGCCTATTAAACCATATTCCATTTAAAATATGAATGTAAGCGGGACAAAATTACATAATTAAATCGGGTTGTATTCGAAAATATCCCAGTTAAAGAAATACAGGTCAGCGCATATTGTAAAAATTAGAAGTATAACTTTATGCCTATATAGTATCTTTACCAAAAATTTAATGATCATGAATAAAAAGGTAACCCCTTATAAAGATTCAACACTAGGTAAAAAGGAACAGGTAACAAAAATGTTCGATACTATTTCCGGAAATTACGATGGACTTAATAGGGTTATATCTTTTGGAATAGATATTAAATGGAGAAAGCGCGTAGTATCCATAGTCTCCAAAAACAATCCCGATAAGATTTTGGACATTGCAACCGGAACGGGCGATCTGGCCATTAATATGGCTCAAACAGGTGCTGGGGAAATTATCGGTTTGGATATCTCCCCAGGAATGTTGGAGGTTGGAAAAAGAAAAATCTCGGACAAAAATTTGGGAGACATTATCAAGATGATTGTTGGCGACAGTGAAAACCTTCCCTTCGAAGCCAATTCCTTTGATGCCATCACCGTAGCCTTTGGGGTTAGGAATTTTGAAAACCTTGAAAAAGGCCTTGCGGAAATATTTAGGGTCTTAAAACCAGGAGGTTCATTTGTAGTTCTGGAAACCTCCATACCCACAAAAACCCCCTACAAACAAGGATATAAATTTTATACTAGATTTATCCTCCCGGCCATTGGTATGTTATTTTCCAAAGATCGCAGTGCCTATGCCTATTTATCGGAATCCGCAGCTGCTTTTCCACACGGGCAACAGTTCAACAATATTTTGGCCAAAATCGGGTTTATAGGTATAGACAATAAGCCCCAAACATTTGGGGTTGCTTCCATATACGTAGCTACCAAGTAAAATATGAAAAATATATTAGTTCTTTTAATTGTTTTTTGCGCAGTGGGCACCACGTCCAATGCCCAGTTTAATGAAAAACCCGTAATGAACCTTGAAAATGAGGACGAGCCATTACTAAATTGGGGATATTTTTTAGGCTTCAATCAATATGACTTTAAATTTGAATACAAAGACGATCTGCCCGACATTTTGGTGGACAAATCCTATGGTTTTAATGTAGGGCTCATTGGGGAACTGCGTCTTAACAAATTTTTGGATCTTCGTTTTGAACCTGGATTGCACTACAACCAGCGAAATTTAGGTTTTCCGGGATTTGATAACGAAAGGGACGCCATTAGGGAGGTAAAGTCGACCTATATAAACTTTCCTTTACTCCTAAAGGTTAGTACCAAAAGACTGGGGAATTGGAAACCATTTCTTGTTGGAGGAGCATCGACCTCCTTAAACTTGGGCAGCAATGAACAAAGTTTGGACGACAATAGCAGTGGCACTTTCCGAATGAAGAAGACTACCTATTATTATGAAATGGGTTTTGGGATAGATTTCTATTTGGAATATTTCAAGTTTACACCCTCTATCCGTGGCGTTTTTGCCATTAATGATGAATTGGTCCGTGACAATAATCCCAACAGCCCATGGACAGGCAATATTGAAGCAATGATGACTAGAGGGCTGTTCATTAACTTTACCTTTGAGTAAAAATTAACCTCTCCTAATTTCGTTTAATAGGATAGCAGTGGCAGTTGCCACATTTAAACTCTCTGTAGTTTTGGGGCCAAATTGTGGAATTGTGATTTTCTTATCTATTAAGGCTTCTATGGCTTCAGATACCCCATTGGCCTCGTTCCCCATAACCAATATTCCCCTTTGGGTAAATTTCTCCTTATAAACCTCGGCACCATCCATAAAAGCCCCATATACCGGAACCCCAGAATCACTTATAATCCCCTGTAGATTCCCATACACAATGTTCATCCTACTTATGGAGCCCATTGTAGCCTGTAGGACCTTGGGATTATAACAATCTACGGAATTGGACGAACAAATTAGGCTCTTGACCCCGAACCAATCGCAAAGACGGATAATAGTACCCAAATTTCCCGGATCCCGAACATCGTCCAAAGCAATGACCCAATCCGAAAAATCCAATGGCCCCGGAACCGGAATATGAAATACGCCCAAGACCTTGTTTGGAGTGGACAATCCGCTCATTTTTTTCAATTCCCCCTCACTTATCACCTCTATAATATTGCCATCCCCCTCCAACAATGTGTTGTCCGTAACATATATTTTATAGACCTTCAGGGAAGAATTGAGTAATTCCCGGACGGTCTTTACTCCCTCCACAACAAACAACTTGTTTTGAGCACGGTACTTTTTTTGCTGTAAATTTTTTATAAATTTTATTTGGCTTTTTACAACCATACAAATAATGTATTTTTGACTTCTATGAGGACACGGCAGTGTATGTATTTAAACATTACGAAAATAGGATTATTATTGCTAGTAATTGCAATTACCTCTTGCAATGCAACAAAAAGAGTTGGCGATGACGAACTCCTATTGACAAAAAACCTTATTTATGCCGATAGTACAAAGGTTACGGATGAAGATATACACAGCCTTATTTTTCAAAAACCCAACAGCACATTATTAGGTTACCCCCTTCGATTAAATCTTTACAACTTGGCCAAGAAAAACCCAGATTCTTCCTATCAGGTATGGTTGCACAAAAAGGAAAAAAGGGAGCAGCGCCTCATCAATGTCCTTTCCAAAAAACAAGTGGAAAGATTGGGTGAATCCTTTTTGGTCAAAGGGGCCAGCGTATGGTTAAAAAATATAGGGGAACCTCCAGCCATCCTAGATACTTCAAGAACAAGAAGGTCTTTGCAAAGACTGAATGCCTATTACAAAAGCAAGGGGTATTTTAACAACGCTACGACTTATGAAATAGATACCAGTACCAGAAAACAACGGGCCACCATCAACTACAAGTTAGATTTGGGCTCCCCTTATCTTATAGACTCAATTTCCACAAAAATAACCTCTTCTGCCTTGGACTCCATCAACAAGGCCTACAAGAGTGATTCGTTTATAAAATCAGGGCAACGGATAGACCTCGACAACTTTAACAGCGAGCGGGAACGATTGACCAATCTTTTTAGAAACACAGGTATCCACAACTTTCAGGAGAGCTCCATTTCCTACGATTTAATCGGGGACACGACCAAACTGGGAAACAATCAAAAATTGGATATTCTTTTAAATATTGAAGATTTAAAAACTAGGACAGACAACGCTCTTTCCACCTCGGAATACAAGGTCCACACCTTTAAGAAAATCAATATTTACACCAACTACACCTTCAATAATGGGCTGGATAGCTTAAATAAGGTGGACTATAAAGATTTCACGATCTATTACCAGGGAAAATTACGGTATAAGCCAAAAACACTTACGGATGCCGTTTTCTTAAAAAAAGATAGTATCTACAGGGAAATTAACCGAATAAGAACCTATAGACAAATTACCAACCTTAACACCTTTAAATATCCCAATATTGAATTTGTAGCCGATAGTACAGATTCAGAACTGACCGCCAATATCTATCTTTCACCCCGTCCTAAATATTCCTTGGGTACCGATTTTGATGTAACCCACTCCAATATTCAATTTTTAGGCATAGGGTTTAGTCCATCCCTACAAGCCCGAAATTTGTTCAAAGGTGCAGAAAACCTTAGTATTTCCGGAAGGATAAGCATAGGGGCCTCCAGTGACCCGGATATTGCGGACAATCGTTTTTTCAATATTTTGGAAACGGGGGCGGACATCAACCTTAATTTACCCAGAATTTGGTTCCCCTTTGTAAATACATCCCGTATTATACCCAACTATATGCTTCCCAAAACCAAATTATCCATAGGAACAAGTTTTCAACAGAATATTGGCCTGGACAAACAAACCTTTAATACTGTTTTTGGTTATAATTGGTCACCATCGGATTTTAAAAAAAATACAGTAGAGTTATTAAATGTACAGTTTGTCCGCAATGTAAACCCCAATAGATTTTTTACGGTCTACCAGAACACCTATGAGAATTTGGATGAAATTGCCGACAATTATCAGACCGAACCCGCATTGGCCGAATTTTATGAGACAGGAAGCGGCAGTACAGATCCATATTTAATAATCCCAGAGGGCACTACAGGTTTTACCAACGCTATCCTAAACGGGGAGGTGGCCTCGAGCACCTCGGATTATGACAACATAAGTAGTATTGAAGAAAGAAGAATAAGGCTAACCGAAAACAATTTAATATTCGCTAGCAATTACACTTTTAACAAGAACAATAAAAACGGTACTACCGATAATGATTTTTATCAGTTTAGGTTCAAATTGGAAAGTGCCGGCAATCTCCTGTCTGGTATTTCCAATTTAATTCCGTTCTATACCAATGAAGATAATAAACTCCTGGTTTTTAACGTGCCATTTTCCCAATATATAAAAACGGAATTCGACTACATAAAACATTGGAGCACCTCAAGGACCAACGTACTCGCTTTTAGGAGTTTCTTCGGAATTGCCGTACCCTATGGCAATTCGGACAACATACCCTTTGTAAGAAGTTATTTTGCCGGCGGGTCCAATGACAACCGTGCTTGGTTGCCATATTCACTTGGACCGGGCAGTACAGAGGATGTGAACGACTTTAACGAAGCAAATTTAAAAATAGCCTTCAATCTAGAATATCGCTTTCCAATAGTAGGTGATATAAAAGGGGCACTTTTTGCCGATGCAGGTAACATATGGAACGTCATGGACAACGTTACCGACGAGAAGGCCAAATTTGAAAATTTTGGATCCTTGGCAGATATTGCATTGGGAACAGGCTTGGGAATACGATACGATTTTACATATTTTGTGTTTAGGTTGGATATGGGTCTCAAAACTTATAATCCTGCCGAAGAATCTTCCAAAAGATGGTTTAGGGACTACAATCTGTCCAACGCTGTATTCAACATAGGTATAAATTATCCTTTTTAGAGCTGATTATTTTATTACTTTTGTCCCAACTTTTTAATTATATACACTAAAACAAGATTATGGCACACAATATTAAACCAGGAGTTGCAACCGGAGATGAGGTTCAGAAAATTTTCAATTATGCTAAGGAAAAAGGATTTGCACTACCTGCTGTTAATGTTATAGGATCGAACACGATTAACGGAGTTTTGGAAACTGCTGCCAGTTTAAATGCTCCCGTAATTATACAGTTCTCCAACGGGGGCGCACAGTTCAATGCAGGAAAAGCTTTATCAAATGACGGTCAGAAAGCGGCTATTTTGGGAGCCGTGGCAGGAGCACAACACGTTCATCAATTGGCAGAGGCTTATGGGGCAACCGTTATATTGCACACAGATCACTGTGCCAAAAAATTATTGCCATGGATAGATGGTTTGTTGGATGCAAGTGAAAAACATTTTAAGGAAACTGGGAAACCGCTATACAGTTCCCATATGATAGACCTGTCGGAAGAGCCGTTGGAAGAGAATATTGAGATATGCAAAAAATACCTTGCCAGAATGAGCAAGATGGGTATGACTTTGGAAATAGAGTTGGGAATTACAGGAGGTGAAGAAGACGGTGTGGACAACTCTGATGTGGACGATTCAAAACTATATACACAACCAGAAGAGGTTGCCTATGCCTACGAAGAGCTATCCAAAGTAAGCCCTAGGTTTACCATTGCCGCCGCATTTGGCAATGTCCACGGTGTTTACAAACCAGGAAATGTAAAACTAACCCCAAAAATCCTTAGGAATTCACAGGAATTTATTACTGAGAAATACGGTGTGGAACACAACCATATAGATTTCGTATTCCACGGTGGATCGGGCTCTACCGTAGAGGAAATACGTGAGGCCATTGGATATGGTGTTATTAAAATGAACATCGATACCGATTTACAGTATGCCTTCCTGGAAGGTATCAGGGACTACGTTCAAGATAAAAAGGATTATTTACAATCCCAGATCGGTAATCCAAACGGGGCCGATGAACCAAACAAAAAACATTATGATCCACGTGTTTGGCTAAGAGAAGGAGAGAAAACGTTTGTTACTCGTCTAAAAAAGGCTTTTGAGGACCTTAACAATGTGAATACCCTATAATCCCCCAACCCAAAAAGAAAGCTTATGTCGTCTTGGTTTAAAAGAAAGGAAAAAGGAATACAAACTGCCACGGATCAGAAAAAGGATACCCCTAGGGGCCTTTGGTACAAATCACCTACAGGAAAAATTGTTGAATCCGATGAGTTGGCAAAGAATTTTTATGTTAGCCCAGAAGACGATTATCATGTACGAATAGGCAGTAAGGAATATTTTGAAATACTTTTCGACAATAACAAGTTTACCGAGTTGGACGCCAAACTTACTTCCAAGGATCCGTTGAAATTTGAGGACACCAAGAAGTATGCGGATCGTTTAAAGGCGGCCGAAGCAAAAACGGGCCTCAAAGATGCGGTTAGGACCGGAGTGGGCAAATCACTGGGTAAGGACGTTGTTATTTGTTGTATGGATTTCAGCTTTATCGGTGGTTCCATGGGCAGTGTGGTAGGAGAGAAAATAGCACGGGGTATCGATTATTCCATCAAAAAGAAAATCCCCTTTGTGATGATTTCCAAATCTGGGGGGGCACGTATGATGGAAGCCGCATTGTCCCTTATGCAATTGGCCAAAACATCGGCTAAATTGGCACAACTCGCCGATGCAGGCATCCCTTATATTTCATTGTGTACGGATCCAACCACTGGAGGTACCACAGCTTCCTATGCCATGTTGGGCGATATAAATATTTCCGAACCAGGGGCCTTGATCGGTTTTGCCGGTCCCAGGGTGGTTAAAGAGGCTACTGGGAAAGAACTGCCCGAAGGGTTCCAGACAGCGGAATTCCTTCAGGAACATGGATTTTTAGATTTTATTGTACATCGCAGGGATCTTAAAAAGAAAATCAATCTTTATATAGATTTAATAGAAAACAACCCTGTTAGAAAGTAAAATAAAGAGGTCGTCTAAAAACTAATTAGGCGACCTTTTATTTTTCGGTTTTTCTGATATTATTTTGAACTTGCTTTGTTGATCAGGTAATTTTAGAGGTTAGCTTAATGGGGCAAAGCGATTCCTACATCGCCAAGCTCACTTTTTTAAGGTTATGTGCCATTGCAATGAGCCCTATTTCCGTTTCCACCTTATCAAGACCTCTTAGCATGAACCTTTTAAAGTTCATATTGTGCTTTATGTTGCCAAAAACGGCCTCAACATCCCAGCATCTTTGTTTTCTGTGAGCGATTCCTTCCGGACCCAATAATTTTTGTTTTGCCTTTGCCTTGAGCCTGGCCAGCTTGTGGTTTCTCTCTACTATGCGATTGCCCTTTGATCTATGGCACAGGCTTCTGAGCTGACAGCCTGCACAGTTCTTGGCCTGGTACCTATTTATTTTTTGCTGGTATCCGGTAGCGGTCTTTTTTAAATAGCTCCCTATGTTCTCCATGGGCTGTCCCATCGGGCAATAATAGGTGTCCGTTTCATTGTTGTAAAAGAGATTGTCCGCTGCAAATGGCCTTTTCTGCCTTCCACGTTTCTCATCCAACTGTTCTTTATGGAAGTAGTTATACTTTACAAATGCATCAATATCCTTCTCATGAAGGTAGGTGTAGTTTTCTTCGCTCCCATAGCCTGCATCGGCCGTTAGTGCCCTGGGTGGTTTTCCGTAACCTTTTATAAAGTCTTCGGTATGGTCGATAAGTGTGGTGGTGTCCGCGGTGGTCTGTGCAAGGGTGTAGTTTGCTATGAACTGATTGTTGGTGGCTGCCTGTAGATTGTACCCTGGTTTGAGCTGTCCATTGAGCATATGGTCCTCTTTCATCCTCATAAAAGTGGCGTCGGGATCCGTCTTGCTCATAGAGTTGCGTCCGCCCATCTGTTGCTCGTACCTGTTGTACCTGGCGATATTCTTTGGCCAGTTCTTCTTGGCGTAATCGAGCTTTTGCCTTACTTTTCCATCAACTTTCCTCCCTTTAAGTGCCTGGTTGATCTTGTCGATTGTCCGTGATACCTGGTCAGGGTCTATTGCTTCAAAGTTGTCCGGCCCGTTGGGCCTTTGTTCCTCTTCGGCATACACCGTCTCCACATACCTCCATAGTTCTTTTAGTTGTTTCTCGATACGGGAACGTGAGGTCTTGATACTTTTTCCCCATACAAAAGTATAACGATTGGCATTGGCCTGGATCTTGGTGCCATCGACATAGATTTCCTTTAAGCTCAAATAGCCCTGTTCTGCCAGTAGTATCACAACTTGGTTAAAGATCTTTTTGAACTTCCCCTTGAGTTTGCCCGAGCGAAAATTGCTGATGGTGTTATGGTCGGGCCGGATACAGCCGCTGAGCCACATAAAGTGGACATTCTCGCCCAATGCCTGTTCGATCTTACGGGAGGAGTATAAGTTGCGAAGGTAGGCGTAGACCAAAATCTTTAAAAGGTCCCGGGGATGATAGCTAGAGGTCCCGCCTCCTTTATAGGTGTTTTCAATGGAACGGATATCTATCCGGTCCAAAATGCTGTTGACGATACGCACCGGGTGATTTTCGGGAACAAGATCATCATAACTGGG
>NZ_JASWIM010000061.1:0-15779 GCF_030291335.1 Arenibacter flavimaris | reverse complement strand
ATTAGGTATCTCCGCCATAGACAAGACTCCTTTGCAGGAGTTGCTCACCGAACCGAAATCAAATCAAAATGTCAATGAACAGATGAATTTATTTAGCGATTAAATTTTAACGCATCAGTACTATTTTAGAAAATAAAACTAAAATGTATGAAGTATTTGCAATGAGCAAAGAACAGGCAATCAATTCAGCCGATGTGAAAATTATTTATGAAAATTTGACAAGAAGAGAAATAGAGATTACCTTGTCAATTCTCGGTAACCTTAGTTATAAACAAATCGCCAAGGATTTATTTATTGCAGAAAGTACCGTATCCAAACACGCCTCTAACATCTACAAAAAAACGGGTGCAAAGAATAGAAGACAATTTATTTCTCGCTACCGAAAAAAGTCTAAATAGCGTTATTCCTAGCTTGACAACAATTACCGTAGGAATATACGGCTTATTCCGTATATATCTACGGAATAAAATGTCTTTCTTTCAAAATTATGTTATTACATTTCATTAGTTCTTTAGCCGCCCCTTGTCGTAAAAACTCCTACTTTTTAAAGTACCTGTTCTACGCATTTACTAACTAAAGAATTCTAACAACAACTAACCCACCGAAACTAAGAATACCCAAAATATTGTTGGGCTTAACTGTATTTATGGTTGCAAATGGATTTAGAAACGTTAGGCAAAAACCTTCTCGTAGCTTTAGACGAGATAAGGCTCGAAAATCTACCGATTTTGGAACAATCCTATCGTTCCATCGAGTTAAGTAGAAATTTGCTTACCGTTTTTAAAAGAAACATTTTGGTTAATGACTTTGAAAGTATCGAAAAAGAAATAGTCTTCTTCAAGAAAATCAAACAAATACCATTGGTCAAGCTCATATATTTTTCAGAGATTCATTCTTTCGAAATTCAATTTCCTAAAGCAGACAGAACTGCCCAGTTAAAATTTGTAAAAAAGAAGATTAACAAATTAAATCGATTTTTCCTTTATAATATTGACTTCGGCCAGTACGTAAAATCCGGGGCAACTCACTTCGATAAAGCCTACTATACCAGAGCCCATCTTAATACTTACCATATTACTACTTCCAAATTCTATTTCCAAGACCCAGATTTTTGTACACCACGAGATATGCTTTTGGGAAAGTTCAAGGCGTATATTTCTCTTATCAACTATATGGACCAAAAGAAACATTCTATTAAAAACAGATTGAACGGCAATAGCGTGAATATAAAACCTACAGAAAAAATTCCTTGGCCATTCACTAATACGGATTGGGTAGAACTTCTCTATGCATTATCCGCGAGTGGAATTGCAAAACAAAAAGGTCTAAGTATTATTAAATTATCTAAAATTTTGCAAGAGGTATTCGACTTTACCCCAAAGAAAATCTATAAAACCTATCAGGACATGAAGAATAGGAAAAATAGCCGGACATTGTTTCTTGACCAGCTAACTACTTCCCTTCTTTCGGAAATGGACAAAAGTGAGGAATAGTTATTGGTTTGTTTCTTCTTTTATTTGTTAAAATAAGACCGTACTACGGTTGACCTACGGTAATCATATTACACACCTGTTTTCCATAAATTTTGATACAATTTAAGAGTCTCTTAATTACAGAAACACTACAAAACAGCACTAAAACAAATCAAATTTCAAAATGTTAAATTTTAACCGTAGTACGGTTGTACTGGGGAATAAAATCCATTAAAGCTATTCAAATTTGTAGAACGAAAGTCAAATCAGGTCAGAGGCTATCAAATTAATTGACAACGATGCGATAGTCTCTTACTTTAAAAACCGTTCTATTATGCCGACAAGTATTATTACAACAGACGACCTTCGGGAATTCAAAATGGAATTGCTCGATGACATCAAAAAATTATTATCTAAACAAACTACTGGAAAACTCAAAAGATACCTCAAATCTTCTGAGGTTATGGATTTGCTTCAGGTAAGTCCAGGTACTTTACAAAATCTTCGAATCAATGGCACTTTGCCCTACACTAAAGTTGGTGGTATTATCTACTACGATGCCGAGGAAATACAAAATATAATGACTTCAAACCGTGTAGAGCACGGTTCAAAATCCTAAATAATGAACTATATAAAGCTACTTAATGCGGCTTTTGAAAAGTTCTATTTTGATGACCGCCTAAATCCTACCCATATCAGTCTGTATATGGCGCTGTTCCAAGAATGGAACAGTAGTCGCTTTGCAGATGAGTTTTATGTGAACCGTAGAGATTTAATGCGTTGTGCTAAAATAGGCTCAAAATCCACATACCACCGCTGCGTTACGGATTTGGACTCGTGGCTTTACTTATCCTATTTCCCATCTAACAATCCCTATAAAGGCAGTAAAATCAAGATGTCCATTATTGGTACAAGTAACGAACCAGATATGGGACGGTACAATCCCACATTAGAACAGCTTGCGGAACAGTACTATCCCATACGTGAACCAGTTGTGGGACAGCACCATCCCATAAATGGACAAGTACTGGTATCTAATACAAACAATACTAAACAAGAAAACTATAAAAAACAGCCAAAAGGCAGGCAGGCGGTTATTGATTTTTTTGAAGAAAATAGTTTTGATGCAGATGAGGGGAAAAAGTTCTTTGAGCACTATGAAACTCGGAACTGGCAAACAAGCGATGGGCAAACAATTCGTGATTGGCGAGCTCTAGCCACAAATTGGATGGACAGAACAGAATTATTCGACGAAAAAAACGAATCAAACAAAAAACAAGCGTCCCAAATCAAGGACAACTTGCGAACCACTAAAAACAAAGATTATGGACAACCCCTCTAAAATTACCGAAGGTGGCGTAGAATATTCGCTAGGAAAATTTGATGGCAAAAGTATATTTTATGATTTTCCAAAAATATTAATCTATTTGAATGCTAAAGGGAAACTACTTTTTGGTGAAAAGTTCAGGATTTATGACGAAGATAGAGATATACTTCTGAAGCTCTGCTCTTACTTCATTAAGGATAAAGATAATTGCAAAAGCTTTGGTATAGATATGGATAAAGGAATCCTACTTTCCGGACCAGTTGGTTGTGGTAAAACCAGCTTAATGAAATTGCTGAGATATATTGTGCCAATGCAAAGACCTTATGAAATGATTCCTTGTAGGAACGTAACCTTTAGTTTTAACCATCTTGGTTTTAAGACCATTGAGGAATATGGTAATACTAAATTTTTCTGTTTTGATGATTTAGGTATTGAACCCGCCGGACGTTTTTATGGTAAAGACCTGAACGTAATGGGCGAAGTACTTTTATCTCGATATGAGCTATACCTTGAGACCAAACAAAAAATCAAAACCCACGCAACCACCAACCTAAATGCTGAAGAATTAGAAGAACGTTATGGCAATCGTGTTCGCAGCAGAATGCGAGAACTGTTTAATCTAATTGCCTTTGATAAAGGTGCTGGCGATAAGAGAAAGTAGAATAAATTACTTACCAAGTTTTAAAATTCTAAAAGCACCTTGAATTACCAAGACAAATACGATTGTTCCGATAATCAAATCAGGTTTATTAGAATTTAGCCAATTGACCAAAACTCCTGCGGTTATAACCCCTAAATTAATAATGACATCATTAGAAGTAAAAATCATACTCGCTTTCATATGTGCCTCTTCTTTGCTTTTGGACTTTTGCAAAATATAAAGGCACAAGCCGTTCGCAATAAGTGCAAAAATTGAAACGATAATCATTGTCGAAAAATCGGGAAGCCTATCGGCTCCGAAAAATCTTCTCAACACTTCCACAAATCCAATAATTGCAAGTGTTATTTGAAAATATCCAGCTAATTTTGCAATGCGTTTTTTCTTAATCAACGTTCCTCCAACCGCAAACAAGCTAATTCCATAAACAAAACTATCCGCAAGCATATCCAAACTATCCGCAACTAATCCCATTGATTTTGAAATCAGTCCTGTCGTCATTTCAATAATGAAGAAGGCGAAATTAATTGCAAGAACAATCCAAAGTAACCTTTTTTGGCTTGTTTTTTCATCAAAATCCGTTTCGTGGGTTTGTTCTGTTGAAATTTTCTTTCCTCCTAATTTCAATTCGTCAATCGACTTTTCAATTTGGTCTGCCTGTCCGTTGTGAAAAACGGTCAGTTTTCGTTTAGCGATGTCGAAGTCAAGGTTTTTAACTTCTGGAATTCCGTCCAGTTTCATTCGGATTAGGTTTTCCTCGGAAGGACAATCCATCTTGCTAATTTCAAATACCGTTTTGTTCATTTTAGTCTTCATCTTCGTTTCCAAAAGGTTTAATAATTACTCCTACACTAAAAATAAAACCGTCCGTAGGCGCATAAATTTCTGGAAATTCTGGATTGTCGTGTGGTGGCAAAACCAAAGGTGAAAACCTACTTTGTCTTCTGTCTGTAAAGTTTTCAAAATTTACAAAGGTTGTTCCCCATTTGAAATTGCGCATTAAAAGCAATCCCATAGTTATAAAATCCGTGGTTTCTGTGCCATTAGACAAAAACTGCTTTCCTGTGTAAAAAGTTTCATAACCTATGCGCCATTTATCAGATTCGTACATTAAAACGCTACCTGCATTATGTTTTGCTGTGAGCGGTTTTTGCGGATTTCCTGCCAAATAGTTCAGCTTTGTATCAATGAGTGCATAGTTTAAAAACCATCTAAAATCCTTGTACGTAAATTTAATATTGGTTTCCGCTCCCTTGCTTATTATTTTATCGGTTGCATTTTCAAACATAAAAAATCCATCGTCTGTTGAATTTAATAATAGCCCGTTGTTAATAGCTGAAACGTAGAAGAGTTGGTTAACACTAAAACCTACCACATCGAATAACCTTGTTTGGTAATTCACATCAAAATTGACACCATAGGAACGTTCTGCCTTTAAAGCAGATTTATCTATAGCAAGTACATTTTCAAAACTGATATATTCCGCCTCTTCG
This sequence comes from Arenibacter flavimaris, assembly GCF_030291335.1. Lineage (NCBI taxonomy): Bacteria > Pseudomonadati > Bacteroidota > Flavobacteriia > Flavobacteriales > Flavobacteriaceae > Arenibacter > Arenibacter flavimaris. Next base: position 10,829 of record NZ_JASWIM010000061.1, on the reverse strand, counting down.
GTGAAAATATCTGGAATTTTATAACCTAATCCACCACCAATTCTGCTCGAAAATCCGCTGTCGTTCTTGTAAAGCAAGGAAACTCTTGGAAGTGGAAAAAAACCGAAATCTGTATTGTAGTCTGCTCTTAATCCTGTTTCTAAAATCCAACTATCTGAAACGTCGTAAATGTTGTTTACAAATGCTCCATAAGTAACGTCTGATTGGTCTCGTTGTAATGTCGCATTATCATTTTCATCAAAATTAGATGTGTATAAATTTGCACCAAAAATCCAATCGGTTTTTTTGGATGCCTTTTGATAGTTGATTTCTGTGAATGTATTGGTTTGTTTGCCGTCAAAACTGAAATCGGTAATAGATAGTTTTCTATCGAAAAATGAGATGCTATTCTTGATGTTCAATGAACTGACCGAATCTATCTGTGTTTCGTAAACAGCCTGACTGCTCAATCTTTTAGAAAGATTTTCTTCGGTATATTGATGAATCCCATTTTCGCCACTTTCAATTTTTGTAATGTCTCCACCAATTCTGTCGTCATAAGTTCCATTTAAACCTATCCAAAAAGTTGTTTTTTCTGAAGGATAATAAAAGAATTTGGGGTTAAAAGATAACGAAGTTGTTTTTGGTAGATTGCTGAAACCATCATCTTCTGGGTCATACGCTTTTTGGTAATGACCAGAACTGTATAATGAAACTCCAAATTTTTCATTTCGCTTACTATAAAAGACATTTGCTGTACTACCCAACGCTTGTGTTTGAGTTAGCATAATATCCAAAGATGGTTCTTCATCAGGTGTTTTTGATACCATATTTATTAAACCCGCAATAGCCCCTCCTCCATAAAGTGTAGAAGAACTTCCTTTTATTATCTCAAATTGTTGTAGGTCTAGAGGCGGAATTTGTAAAATACTCAAACCACTTGAAAATCCACCATACAAAGGAAATCCGTCTCTTAAAAGTTGTGTATAACGTCCATCGAGACCTTGAATTCTAATATTGGTGTTTCCACTACTTAACGAGGTTTGTTGCATTTGTATTCCGGTACTTTCACGAAGCACCATTGAAATATTAGTCGGATTCATTACTGCTTTTTCGCCTAATTCTTCCGCACCTATAAATTCTATTCTCGTAGGTATTTTTCTAACAGTTCGTGTACTTCTTGAAGATTGTATTACGACTTCATCCAATTCATTTCCTCCCGATTCGAGCTTGAAAGAGAACTCTTTTTTTGTGCCAACCTCAATAGTGGTTTCAATGGTTTTAAAACCTACATATGAAATTTTTACGGTTTGGTTTCCATTTGGGATTTCTGTAAATGTGGCAATTCCGTCAAAATCTGTTACTGCTCCTTTCTCTAATTCTTCAAAATATACAGTCGCTCCCAATAATGGCCCATCTGTTTCGGCATCGCTCACAGAAATGGAAATATCACTCGTTTGTGCGAATGATATAATTGATAACATTAAAAATAATGTGTTTAAAAATACTTTTTTCATTTGCTTATTCTGGTTTTTAAGAATATTGCAAATGTATTTAGCATTTACCGCAACTCGATTGCAAAGATTATCTGTTGCAGTTGTCGCACAGGCCTTTCACGACCATATTTGCTTGTTGCAACTTGAAATTTTTTGGAAGTTGAATATTGGGAATAGGAACGTCGAAAAGACAAAACGTTTTGTCGCAGTTAGTACAATAAAAATGATAGTGCAAATCTTTTGGGTCGCAGTTACAGCCTTCCGCACAAACTGCATATTTGGTCATTCCAGAGCCATCTTCAATGCTGTGGATAACTTTGTTTTCCTCAAATGTTTTTAGTGTTCTGAAAATAGAACTTCTATCCGTATAGGGCAGCGCATTTTCAATATCCTTTAATGATTGAGCTTTTTCTAGGCTTAAAAGATGGCGCAGAACAACCGTTCGTACTGCGGTGTTTTTTACTTTTTTTATTTTTAGGATTTCTTCTTCCGTTTGCATTTTCCTAATATATCATTTTTTAGAGTATTGTCTTTTCAGCAACAACTTTTGTTTTCTTGAATCGGCGGACAAGGCACAGTTCCGTAAGAACAATAAACACAACAATCTCCTTCATTTGGTTTTAGAACCGTTTTGCAACTCTCACATTCATAAAAGAATTGACAGGATTCCGTTGGCATTTCTTCTACTTTTTTATGTCCGCAGTTTGGGCAAGTTATTTCAGATGTCAATATAGTTTCCATTATTTTTCTTTTTTGTCGGTCACGTTATAACCTGTAGAATTAATTGCTTTCTCAATTTCCGCTTCATTGGTCTTGGTTTTATCAAATTCAATGATTGCATTTCCACTTTCGTATGATGCTTTTGAGCTCACGATTCCGCTGAGTTTATTTACTTCGTGGTTTACGTGTTCCTCACAACCCGCACAGGTCATTCCACTAATTTTAAATTCAGTTGTTTTAATATCCGATTTATCTACTACGATAATGTGTTTTGCCGTGTCTGGGTAAAAAATTCCTGAATAGTATGGAAATGCCAACATTACTATTGCAAATACAGTTATAATTCCTAAAAAAGTTTTGGACTGTGTGAATTTTGGTTTTTCGTCTGTCTCACATTCACAATCGATTTCCTTTTTAGGCTTTAGCATTTGATACCAGGCAAAACAAAGAACTAAAATTGTAAGCCCGATTAGGTAAGGTCTAAAAGGTTCTATCCAAGAGAATGTTGAAGCAATCCCACTTGTTCCTGCGATAAGAGCCAAAACAGGCGTAATACAGCATAAGGAAGCTGTAATTGCAGTTAGCAAGCCTGCTCCAATTAATTTATTTTCACTTTTCATATTGCTTCTAAAACTTTGTTCTTATCAAGTATTGCGAAAAACGGATTGAGTAGTTTTTCATATTCAGCGGTCAATGAGTAATAAATCGTTTGGGCTTCTCTATCGGTTTCTAATAGATTTCGGTCTTTCATTTTTCTCAAATGCTGGGAAATGGCCGAAATATTCATTCCAAGAATATCACTTAAATCACAAACGCAAAGCCTATCTTCTTCAAAGAGTAGGTATAGTATTTTAAGTCTTACGCTATTCCCAACTAATGAAAGTCCATTCGCCAAATAGTCGAACGATTCGTTTAATTCCGAAACCGTGTCTTTGCAACGATTAATTTGTTCTAAATCGGCTTGTTGTCTTATGCAAGAATTATTGTCCATAAAGCAAAGTTACATTATTTTATTATTTAAGCAAACACTTAAATATATAATATTTAATATAGCAATTATTTGATTAATAGAACTGCTAGAAACAAATGGCAGTAGTCTAGTTTCTAAAAGACTTATATAATAAAACTACTTCTGCAATAAATTGTAGTACAATAGCTTTTAAACTTTTTGTCAACTCTAAAAATATATCTTTCATAATAGTATTAGTTTTTAATAGATAATAAAATGGCTAAGGCAATTAATTTGATATTCTTAGAAGCAGAAATATAACTGCTTTCATCCCTATTACTCAAAAAACCCAGTTCCAAAAGAACCGAAGTACAATAGTCAATAGTTTCACGCAACACCTGAAAGTTCGCAAACTTAACACCTCTACTTTCATATCCTATAGCTTTGCAAAGTGCTTTTTCAAATTGATAACCTATATAAATAGATTCTTTAGAATAATTTGTTTCCTTTTGTGAAGCATAAACTTCTATCCCTCTTGCATCTGGATTATCTGAATGATTACAATGTAGAGAGACAAACAAATCAACTTTTAGAGCTTTGGCCAGCTTGGTTCTATCCAATAGTGAAATTAGTGTATCACTATATCTGGTTAAATAAATATCCAGAGGCATATCTAATTCATTATTTAGCTTCAAAATGGCATTCGCAATATCCAATACAACATCCTTTTCTTGAACTTTATTTATACCTATTGCACCAGTATCTTTTCCACCGTGTCCAACGTCAATTATAATTCGTTTTTGAGCACTCTTTTCTTGTCCAAAAACGATACACATTTTTAGAAGCAAAAAGACAAAACTGACGTTTTTGAGCACTTTTTTCATTTTTAATTTTCGGGTTATCAACAACTTCTCTACAAAAATTCATAGAATTTGATGCCAAATAATAACAATTAAATTCAATTGATTTCAAATAATATTTTATTCACAAATATTTGATTATCAGTTATTTATAAACAAATATATGTAAATTTCTAACAACGAAAACAACACGAAAATCTAAACAATTTTATTATGAAAAAATCACACTATTTAGCATCAGTTCTTTCGCTCTTATCCACTTCACTTTTCGCTCAAATTGGTGGCATAGAAGATTCAGTTAATGATGTTGGCGACACCATCAGAACCATTTTTCCAATTTTATTGGGTGTCATTTTCCTAGTTGGCTTTCTGTTTAATGCAGGGCATTTCTTTGGGGAAAATGCAGACCTTAAAAAAGGGATTACCAGAGTGCTTGTGTTTGTTTTGATTGCTGGCGCAGTTGTCGGCATCTTCACATACCTAATAGGCATCGTAGTATAAATGAACCCTCATCGAAGGCTTTATTAGAATAGCTGTATGAAGAAATACGAGGTCTATAAAAACATTAGGAAAAGGGCGGTCATTTTTGGGCTGCCTATTTCCCTGTTTGCGCTAATGATGGTTTCCATTTTAGCTTCGCTACTCATCATCATCTTCTCTTTCAGCTTCGGGATAATCATCGGCATACTCGTTTTTAATGCTGCTTTATATGTAGCTCTCACGAGAATAACACATAACCCACAAATCTTTCAGATGGCTAAAGCCTTCCCAAGAATAATAAGTAACAAAAGAAACTCGGGCTTCGATTATGAACAAGATTAATCTTTCAGCATATCAACCAATTACAGATATTCAAGATAATATCATATTTGCCAATAATGGTAATGTCGTCCTTTGCTATGAAGGAACGCTACCAGAAATTTATTCCCTTTCCGAAAAAGACTTCGAAGACATACACGGTGCTTGGTTTCAGGCCTTGAAATCATTGCCTATTGGTACGGTAGTCCAAAAACAGGATATCTACCTTAAAAAGACATACACTTCAGAAGCACTTCCAAATACAACGTTTTTGGAAAAAGCAACACACGACCACTTTAAAGGGCGTGAGTATATGGAACATCGTTGCTTTTTATTCTTTACACTTACTAAAAACAAAGCGCTGAATAATTCTAAATATGTCAATCCTTTTCGTAAAGTTTCCAAAGGAATTGTTCAACAATTGGATGACAATGTTAAGAGCTTCATCGGGGCTGTTAGTGATTCAGTTTCCTTTATAAATAATAGCCGAAAAATGAAGTTTATTTCGCTTAAAGCGGAAGAGATTCAGCAACTCACAAATGGATATTTCAACGGTTTTAATGATGGATTTGACACCGATATCATATTAGATAAAAAAAGCGTCAATATTGGCGAAAACCATTTTGATGCCCTGGCTATCAATAGCGAACTGTGCTTTGGCGAAAGTGTACAGAGTAGCAAGACCAATGAGAAATTCACTTCTGACGATTTTGTATTTCATCAAGGGTTTATTGATGGTCTAGGGCTTACGCTTAATGAAAATCATATTGTCAATCAAATCCTTTATCTGGATGACAAACAGAAGTGGCGCAAGCTACTGGATAAGAAAATTGAAGAACTTAATAAAAGTTCCAACTTTGGTTCGCAGAATAAAGTAGTCCTCGGTAAAATTCAGCACATACTAGACCAAATCAATGCGGATGATAATGCCCGTATTATTCGTGGTCACTTAAACATTATCTATTGGGCTCGGGAAGCCCGAGAGCTAGACAGAATTGGTTCAAAAATCAAAACTGAATTCAAGGAACTGGACATCATTCCATACTATCCTAGAGGTGAAGAACGCAAGAATTATATTCTAAATAGTTACTGCTGTTTTTCTTCCAACTTTTCAAATAACGATTTATATGTTACCGATTTAAAACATGCTTTATGCCTGTTTATAAATAACACCAATTATAATTCTGATACTACCGGAATCATCTTTAATGATAGAGAACATAATGTTCCTGTTCTTAAAGATGTATGGGACGAACGCAAGAAGCGCATTAAGGCACGAAACTTTGCCATTTTTGCACCTACTGGCGAAGGCAAGTCCTTTTTGGCAAACAACATTCTACGCCAGTATTTTGAAAGTGGTGTCCGCCTGGTCATAATTGACCTTGGTGGATCCTACACCAAATTTGCCAAACTCTATCCCAAAAAATATACTGTGCTTCGCTATGAAAGTGGCAAAAACTTAGGTATCAATCCTTTTTATATAAGTGATAAAAATGACCTAACACCAGAACGTTTGGAAGACTTGTCCGTTTTCCTGTTTGAATTGTTTGCTTCAGATTTAAAAGTGACCAAAGCACAATCGGTTTCGGTCAAAAAAATATTGCGACATTATTACAATAACACTTCAGAAAATCATTCCTTGGATGGTTTCTACAACTTTATAGAGAGGAATCAGAAAGACCTTCTGGACACCTTAAAAATCCATCCCGACTACTTCAATATTACAAGCTTCTTGCACGTAATGTCCGAATATGTCGGCGATGGTCTATACAGCTTCCTTTTTGAAGTAAGTGAAGACCAGACCTATAAAATCGAAGACAAACGATTGATTGTTTTTGAGCTGGATGAAGTAAAGGATAACAAGGAAATCCTGTCCGTTATGTTGAAGCTGATTAAGTCAGCCATCCAAAGAACGATTTGGAAAAACAGAGCTGAAAAAGGCATTATCCTTTTCGATGAGTTTGCAAAGCAACTGAAGTTCGAAAACGTACTGGAAAGTGTTGAATTCTACTATCAAGCCATTCGTAAACAGAATGGTGCGATTGGGATTATTCTTCAATCCATTAATCAGCTTCCCAATAATTCAACATCAGCCAGCATAATAGAAAATACGCAAGTTGTCTATAGCCTCAACAATGAAAAAGGCTATGATGAATTAGTCAAAAGACTCAATCTATCAAGCCACGACCTGAACCAATTAAAATCCATTAAGAATAATCTTTCTGGTCCACGGAAATACACCGAAATGTTTATCAAAATAGGAAAGGAAAGCAACATTTTTCGGCTTGAAGTTCCAAAGGAAGTATATGCAGCATACCTAACTGATGGACAAGAAAACGAGGAAATAATGAAGCTCTACAACGAGCATCATAATATGGAAAAAGCAATAATTCAATTCACATCTAAAACATAATATTATGAAGACAAAAATCAAAACATTCGTATTCGGGCTAATCTTCACGATTGCCATTTTATTGCCTAGTGGTGCAACCGCTCAGGGAATGCCAACTTATGATAACACAAATTTTATCAGTTTGGTAAAGCAACTTGTAGAATCAGGTAAGCAGACAGCTCAAATGATTAAGTCTGTAAAATTCCTAAAAGATGCGAAAGAGGCAATCGAGAAAGTATCAAGTGTTGTCCAACAACTTAGGGCAGTTGAAGAAATAGCAGCCAACAATCAACGCCTTATCAATGTAATGCAAAACGACTTACAGGATATTTTAAACTCGCCTTACATCAAACCCGAGGAAGTTACACGGGTTGCGGAATCATTTGATGCCATAGTCCAAAACTCTTTGGACACCGTTGACTTTATGGGCGAAATCTTATCTAGCGATAATCTAAAAATGTCGGATGCTGAACGTGCTGAAGTTTTAAAGGAAAAAGAGCTGGAATCAAAGCAAATGGTTTCAAACATTCAAACAAAAACGAAACGCTACAAGGATATTATATCCTTCAGAAAAATGCAGGACAAAATTAATAACCGAGAAACAGAATACTAATAATGACCGCAGCCATACTTTTAGGGATTGGACTGGAATACGTTGATGCGGTATTTCAAACCATACAGAATAGCAGCTTTTCGCAATATACCATTGCAGGAATGAAAACGCTTGCTGTATTGTTCTTTCTGGTCAATATCCTAAAGAAATATAATGAAGGTATTGCGGATAAGGATGGTTACACTTGGGGATTGAGTCCTGGGGAATTGATGAAGAATTTTGCAATAGTTATTCTAGTCATATTCTCGACACAAGTACTTGGCTTCTTTGATGGCATCTTGGTTTCTATTGAAGCCCAATATCGTGGTACAGCACCCGCCTTATTGCCTTTACAGATGCAGGATATTCCTATCGAAGAGGAAATTAATTTTTTAGAGGCCGCTCAGGCAGCAATGGCATTATTGTACGAAGCTCTGGTTACGCCACTCTATGGATTTAAAATCTTTGCATTTATCATAAGCCTTATCCTCTGGATTTTGGACTTGTTTATCTACCCGCTATTCCTCGCAGAACGTTATTTTTTATTGGGTATAATGCAGGCCTTTTTTCCGCTGGTCATTAGTCTCGCGGTTTTTGAAAAATTCCGTTCGCTTGCCTATACCTTTTTTAAATTATACGCTGCGGTCTATATGTTAGTACCAGCCTTCTTTTTGGTTAATGTATTTGTAAATGCACTCTACACCGAAATCAATACAAATTTCTGGACGAACCTATTTGGGACAGATGTTGGTCAGGGCTTTTTTGCACCTGTTGTACAGTTAGGGTCGGTATTTTTCATTGTCTTCCTAAAGTTCAAATTGTATAAACGTGCCACATCATTTACCCTCAGATTGTTTACTGCCTAAGGCAGATTAAAAATAAAACTATGAAAACACCATACAAGAACATATACAACGTCTTAAAGTTGAACAGATTCATCGTGTTGGCAGTTGTCATTTTTGCAATGTTATGCAGCACCTTTTCACTTTGGATGGCATTTAAGACGAATAAAGAAGCTCTTAATAGTGCCTTTGCCATTAACACGGATGGAAGTATTATTCCCCTGAAGCTCGTAACCCAAAAAGAAAACTTCAAGGTAGAAGCGTTAGCTCATTTAGACCTGTTCCATAACTACTTCTATAATATCGATGCCAGTAATTACGAACGTAATTTAGAAAAGGCACTTTGGTTAGGTAATAGTTCCGTGGACAATCTATATCGACAGAAAAAAGCGGATGGTGTCTATAACCGTTTGCTTCAATATTCGCTAGTACAGAAAGTACTGAGCATAGACTCACGAATCGAAGAACAAAACGGAACATACGTATTTAGAACGGTTACCGTCTTTGAAATTAATAGAGGTTCGATAATAGATACCTACGAACTCGTTTCTAGCGGAAACTTAATTCCTGTTGACAGAAACTTTCCAAACAACCCACACGGTTTGTTAATCACAAACTATTTCGAGAACACCTTAAAAAAATTAAACGATGAAAATTGAGCCGATAATCGGCATTTAAAAACCACTATTATGAAAGTAGAAAAGAATAAAATAGTTTTTGCAGCGGTATTGGTCGTGATTTTCATATTCCTGATTTCCTATTCTATGATGGTTATGGGCGATGACGAAAATGAGAATGAAAACCTTGAACAGACCTTGATTCCCGATTTGGACGAAAATCAAAAGGAATATGATTCTAAATTAGATGCCATTAATGATTTGAAGGAAGTGCGTGAGAATAATGCACCCAGTATCTATGATGAAAAACTAATTGATTCCTTGGGCTTTTATGACCCAGACCTTCCGGAACGGGAAAAAGAACGCATTGTAGATAGTATTTATGACGCTGGTAAAATTCAATATTCGGAAAAACGATATCAAAATTTTGGACAAAAGAAAGTTGTTCAAAACAATACCCAGAAAATTGATTCTGCTGAAATAAAGCGAGAACAAAAAATTGAAGCCAAAGAATTAGGGCTGGAACATCAACTGTTCTTTGCTGCTTCGCCTAAACCCAATGAAGTTTCCATTATAGGCAATACAGATGAAACTATTTACGTGGTTGTGGATGGCGACCAGATTGTTAAAGCGAACACCCGATTACGAATGCGCCTTATCAAATCGGCAACTATAAATGGTAAGCTGATGCAAAAGAACACACCCGTTTTTGGGTTTATCAGTTTTCAGCCAAATCGTGCTTTAATTGAGATTGAAAACATAAAGCATCATCCAACCAAACTTAAAGCTTTCGATTTATTAGATGGTAGCGAAGGTATCTATGTGCAAAACAATTTCAGGGCGGAAGCTACTACTGAAGTTTTGGATGATGTTATAGGCGATATCAATATTCCGACTGTTCCACAAGTGGGCGGAATTACACAGGTATTTAGACGTCGTAATAGAAGCGTAAAGGCAACTGTACTTAACAACTACAAATTAATTCTAAAACCAAAATTATGAGAACCCTATTTTTAATATTGATATCATTGATTTCTACTTTTGCTAAAGCGCAAACAAGCACGGTACTAGACACAATTTACGCGAACGACACTAAAAATGTCGCACTATTTTTCCCAGAACCCATAAGACAGGGTATAACCGGTTCAGATAATTTTGTTTTTACCTACAATCGTGAAAAAGAACAGTATTTCGGATTACTTCAGGCAAAGCCTGGGAAAGAAAGTAATCTACTGGTAGTCAATAGAAATGGCGCAATTTTTTCGTATATTGTAAGATATAAAAAGCAGCTATCAAAGCTCAATTATTTCATTCCATTATCAAATAGTATTGGGAATGAAAAACCAATAGTAACCGATTCGATTCAGGTTGTAACTTCTGAAAACAAAATAGATAACAGAACCTACTATTATCAAAAATTCTGCACCTATCTTCTTAACAGAAACCAACGTATTGGTCGGATTGGCTATTTCGGAGTTATGACGCCACCATTTTCGGTCAAATTGCGCCACTTTGAAAGATCTTACAATTATAAAAAAAATTTAGGTTTATATACTCTTTAAAGTTCCTTTTCTTAATGATTCA
>NZ_JASWIM010000060.1:0-17887 GCF_030291335.1 Arenibacter flavimaris | reverse complement strand
ACACATAAATATGCTGCATTAAAGTTGCTCGGTTCGATAAGGGGGCGACTAAAGAGTTGCCACTTAGAAATCAATGAAGAGAAATCAAGGATTGTCTATTGCCATCGCAACCAAAAGAAGCAATCTAAGGTCAAGGAAACCTAACAGAAGTTTGATTTTCTTGGATTCACGTTCAAACCCCGAACAGTAAGGGTCAGGGGCAAGCAGGTATTGGGCTTTACCCCAGCAATCAGTCCAAGGAGCACTAGCAGGATTTCGGCAGAACTAAGGAATCGGGATATCCATCGCTGGGTACAGCTCCCCCTTGGCAAGATAGCCGAACTGTTAAGGTCAAAGATACAAGGTTGGATCAATTACTATGGGAAGTTCCGATTGTCGGATATGCGAAAGCTCTTTAGGATATTGCATATTCGCTTGGTCAAGTGGGTACGTAATAAATACCGTCGTTTTAGGCGAAAGGAGTGGGTCTATGCCTATCGATACTTACAGAAGGTATCCAGATGTTACCCCAATCTTTTCTATCATTGGCAATATCCCGTGCTAAGACCATAATTACAGTCTTGGTTTAAGAAGAGCCGTATGATGGGAGACTATCACGTACGGTTCTGTGAGAGGTTTAGGGGTGAAATTCCCCTTTACCTACTCGACATTCCCTTTAGTTTTGTAAACACACTTTTCATAGAGAATGTTTTATGCTATAAAGCACTTTTAATTGGTTACAATTTTTTAAATTTTATATTATCGTTCTTTCATAATATATTGGGCAATGTTTATTCTTCCTTTCTTATCACAACTATAGTCACCAATGTGTTTTTTTTTTTAATACTGAGTCTAGTTCTTGCGTATTAACATCTTTTGCAATCACAACCCCTTCTTTGTTCAGTAAATAATTACTTGGAATTGCAAAAATTTGGAAATCGACTGTAATTAGGATTTTAAATCCTCCTGGACTTATTACATTCTCCCAAGTTATTTTATCTTTTTCTATAGCATTTAGCCATTTTAGATGTGAATCATCAATTGAAACACGTAAAATATTAAATCCTATACTTTTATTTTGTTTGTATATGCATTCTAGTTCTGGAAATTCTTCCCGGCAGGGTAAACACCAAGAGGCCCAAAAGTCGATTAATAAAAGATTACCCATGAATTGCGCACTGGAAATTTCTACGTTTTCATCTTTAAATAAAATCCTTTATTGAATTTCCCACGTTAATGTTTTCTTCTTGAAAAATATTATATCGTATCTTGTTTTTTCGCAATAATTCCTGTTTTCCCCAATCGATAATGGAATATAGTATTTTCAATTGATCTCTAGTCAATACTGAACCTAATGAAACATTACAAAGTAAATCTCCACTTAATATATTCGATGGATCATTAGTGGGCATTTAAAACCCGTTGATTTTCAATTGTTTAGAATCCATTTCTTTGACATCTTTGTATTCGTAACCCTTAAGTATCTCTCTTGCAGGGGTTTTGTCGAGTAGCGATATGCTCAATATTTGTAATATTTCGTAGATCCTACGACGTGATCTGAGCTTGTTCCCTATTATCGCCACAAGGCAATAGGCGATGATGGCACAATAGATCTGTATCTTGACCGCGTTGATGCTGGTTCCCCAGAACGATTTTATCCTGAGGTGCTGTTTCATCCACTTGAAGAACAGTTCCACCTCCCATCGTTTCTTGTACAATAGGGCTATTTCCGTGGCATCGAGGTCGGTATTGTTGGTCAGGAAGACGAATTCCTTCCCGGCCCCGTTATCGTAATACTTGACGCGCCGTAGCTTCTCGGGATAGCCTTTTTTGGAATAATGCCCCTCCAACCTGCCGATCTGGTCATATTTGACCCCGTTTGCCTTGTCCGTAGCCATGGAGTACATTCTCTTGAAGCGCATGTTCTCCTTGGCCCTAGTAACGAAAAAGGCTTTTCGAAGGTGGATCTTGTATAGACGGGCAAAGTCGATATAGGCTTTATCCATGACATAAAAGCTTCCGGCCTCGTAGATGATCATGTCCAATACGTTGACATCGTGAAGGCTGGCCTTGGTTATGAGAAGGAAGCTCGGCACGGACGTTACTACGTCGTATAGGGTATGGAGTTTTATCCCTCCCTTGGCCTTTCGGAACTCCGCCCACCAGAACACGCTCAGGCAAAGGTCTATCGTAGTCGAGTCAAGGGCGTACACATTGCCTTCAAGGGCGATCTCGAAATCGTCTCGGTAACAACTTTTTCTGGCCACGACTATCAGCACGTATGCGAACTCCTCGAAGATCCTGTAGTTCTTTTTTTCGTTGGCGGTCCCAAGGTTGCGCCTCGAAACGGTGGTCCCGAACCCCAGATGATAATATTTGGGACGGTGGGCCTCCAAGCTGAGCATAAGGTCGCGCATACTGTCCCGTGCGGTCAGTTGGCCGAAGACCATACAGAACATCTGGTTCCAACAGGTAAAGCTCCTGACGTACTTGTTTCCCTGGTGGGATTCTACGATGCGGTCGAATACCCTTCGGGGAAGGAACTCGGTGATCTGGGAGAAGACATATTTTCCTTGGTTCATGGAATTTTTACAAAAATCCATTTTCCGATTCAAATCGTCACGCTATCAAAAACTCTCCCAGATACGATATACAAAGAATTTCAAAGAACTTAGTCCAATGTTTAATGCCCACTAGTGTCGATGGATATTTATTAAATATCTCGTCAAGTCTTGAGAATAACTGATTCTTCCGTTCCGAGTTATTTTCGTGCATTGATTTAAATTTTTCAAACTCCGAAAAAAAATCGGTTGTAGATCCAGAAGCTTTCTTGATTTCAAGCCAGTCGATTGTCAGGTTTTTATTTATTTTCCTTTTCTCAATGTGTAACTTAACATTGATTTTACTATTTTCTAAATAAAAATTTCTGTTACTACCTGAGGGTTAGTTAGTTGTGAAAATTATGGATGTCGGATTACACTACTCCCCATCTGTAAGACAGTTTAAAGATATTTATAATTGTTTGTAAAACTGGACTATATAAAATTAAAAAATAATACCGTATTTAAGTTTGAATATTAAAATATGTCAAGTATAAAAAAAATAAAAAATTAGCAATGAGACGGTATTCTTATTAATTTTGTTAACCTTAATTTAGCAATGAGGCAATTATTTTTCATTTTGTTAACATCATTAAAATATGATAGTCGACAAATAGCTACTAATTTAGGGGTGAAAAATACAGTTGGGACTATCCCGAAATAGTTTGATCAATTAAAGGAATGTCAGGGGAAGATTCAAATAATAGAGAAGCACTATTGGTGGCAGAGTTGAAAAAGGGCAATGAAAAAGCCTTTATCAAGCTCTATTATGTCTATAAGGATAGAATTTATGCCTATACCCTTAGATTAATCAAATCCCAAGCCGCAGCCGAGGAACTTTTACAGGATGTTTTTATGAAAGTTTGGCAAAAAAGAGAAACACTTGACACAAATCTCTCCTTCAGGTCTTATCTGTATACCATGGCCCGAAACAAGTGCTTTGATTTTTTGGATAAGGCGGCCAACGATGCCAAGCTAAGGGAAGCGATATTCTACCAAAGTCAAAAATCATATTCTGGTACGGACCTTAAATTGATTGAATCTGATTTTGATGAAATCAAGAAAAAGGCTTATAGTTTACTACCTCCCAAAAGAAGGGAAATCTTTGAGTTATCCAGGGAAAAAAGTATGACCTATGATGAAATTGGCAAAAGGCTGGGAATTTCCACCAGTACTGTAAAAACCCAAATGAGCAAGGCTTTGGTGTCCATGCGTTCTTATCTTGACGAATATCTGAATGTTTTCCTCGCTATATTATACCTTTTTTTGGATAGCTTTTTCCGATAGCATAATTTATTTGTGGTGCTTTTCTGCTTTTCTGCTTTTCAAAGGATGATTTTCTGTAATTCAATTTACTTTTCACAAGTATTTCCAAATTTTTTTAGATTTTTTTCATGCAGAGTAGTACTCTAATCTAACTCACCCGTATTAGTAAATGAAATAGAGGACCATATGGAAGATAATCTTGAAATCAAGAAACTGCTTTTAAAATTTATAGCGGGAGATTGTACACCGGAAGAAGTGGACAAAGTGGTGCTATATTTCCAAGCGGCCAAGCAAACAGATGATTTTCCATCAGTGGTTGACGTAATGGGGTTAATAGAAGAAACTCCACAATTGGACGAAACCAAATCCAAACAAATCGTTCGCCGTATACTTTTAGAGTCAAGAAATGAAAAAGTTTCCAAAGGCAGTTTTTGGAAATATGCTTCTATTGCTGCCTTGTTTATAGGCCTCATTGGTCTAGGTATTTTTTATCAGCAAACAGGATTCAGCAATCATGGTCATGATGATATAGTAGTCCCCAAAAATGATGCCATTACCCTGAAGTTGGATAATGGTGAAATAAAAGTAATCGATGAGAATGCCTCGGAAGCCATTGTCTCCACTTCAGGAAAAGTAATTGGCCAACAGAACCAGACCAAATTAAAATACGAGGGTTACAAAGAATCAGATGAGTTGGTTTACAATACCTTGTCCATTCCTTATGGAAAAAGGTTTGATATTGAGTTGTCAGATGGAACTATCGTTTACTTGAATGCAGGATCCTCTATCAAATATCCGGTAAACTTTATCAAAGGGATGAAACGTCAGGTATTCTTAACTGGGGAAGCTTATTTAGAAGTGGCAAGGAATGAGGAAAATCCCTTTATTGTGAATGCTGATGAATTGAATGTGCATGTATTGGGAACCAAATTTAACATATCCAATTATCCAGAAGATAAAAGGGCAGAAGTTGTTTTGGTGGAAGGTTCTGTAGGCATGTATAGTGATAAAGAGGATTTTGATAAAAACAGAAGCGTGATTTTGTCGCCCGGGTTAAAAGGAACTTTCAACGAAAATACTTCAGAAATAGAAACTAAGGAGGTTTCTACAAAAGTCTATACAGCTTGGGTGGGCGGGGAGTTGGTTTTCCGTGATGTGACCTTTGACAATATCCTTAAAAAACTTGAACGAAACTATAATGTGACTATTTATAACAGCAATAGAAAATTGGGCAGAAAGCCTTTCAATGCCAGTTTTAAGGAAGGGGATATAAATGAAGTGTTGCATGCCTTTAAAAAACATTATGGAATCGAGTATTCCATTATAAACAACGAAGTGAGAATCAATTAAGAATAAAATTAAAAAACCTCGAAGCCTATGAAGAACACTTTATAATAAATTGAAATACATAGAGATAGCCAAAAAAAATCGGAAAATGGGCCAACATTTTCCGATCGTGAAAAATGGCTACTTAGATTAAATAACCAATTACAACACGATAAAAATATGAAATTATTTTGTAATCGAATTGGATTTTTTCCAATTCAGTCATCAAGGCATGAAAAAAATGTAATTTTCTTTTTTCATACTTTATTAAATAGTAACAAAAATAATGTCTCACGAACTAAATTATCTTCATTGCCCAAAAAAGGGTGGGTAGATGTAAAGATTGACTTAAGAATGAAGTTAAGTGTTGTTCTTTTAATTATTGGGACATTCGTTTTACAGGCAAATTCTACCTATTCCCAGAAAAAGATTTCCTTGAAACTAACCAACATAACTGTTGAGCGATTGTTGGATGAGATTGAGAGTAAGACAGATTTTCGATTCGTTTACAGTACCGAGGATGTCGATATGAATAGGCGAGTTGATGTGGATGCCAGGCGGCAGAAAGTAGGTACTATTTTAAAAGCTGTTTTCGCTGGAACAAAAACAGCTTTTAGTATTGATGACGGTCAAATTTTCTTGTTAAAGGATAATGAGACAAAACCTCCTTTAAATAAAATATCTCCGCAAGACCCTATTCGCATAACTGGAAAGGTAACTGATAGCGAGGGTGTGCCATTGCCCGGTGCAACGGTATTGGAAAAAGGAACCTCAAACGGTGTGGCAGCCGATTTTGACGGAAACTACGAAATCCACGTTTCTGGTCAACAGGCAGTTTTGGTCTTTACCAATATCGGTTTTCAAGACAAAGAGGCTATTGTGGGCAATCAAACCTCGATTAACATTGAATTGGATACTGCTGTTAGCCAATTGGATGATGTTGTGGTAATAGGATATGGAAGTCAACGAAAAGAACTACTGACAAGTGCCGTTAGTGAAATAGAAATTACTGAAGATAACCTTCGTCCAACATTATCTCCAGCTAAGTTGTTAGATGGCCGTATGGCTGGTGTTCAAATTGGAAATTCCTCAGGTAATTTAGGGGCAGGTGAAACTCTCAGGATAAGAGGTGCAGCATCTTTGAGTGCCAGTACAGAACCTTTATATGTAATAGATGGTGTTCCAATTACTAATTCTAATGCAGCTATATTCAATTTAGGGGAGAGTATGAGTGCATTGGCCACTATAAGCCTTAATGACATAGAGTCCATATCTGTCTTAAAAGATGCTGCTTCGGCCGCTATTTATGGTTCTAGAGCTACTAATGGGGTTGTAGTGATTACAACAAAAAGAGGTAAAGAAGGTAAGTCACAGCTAAATATTAACTTAAACTCTGGCGTATCACAGTTTGCCGATCCCGATAAAATAAAGTTTAGTAACTCTGAACTTTATGTAGAAGTTTTAAATGAAGGAATAGATAATTACAACAAACAGAACGGCTACACTATTGGAGACAGTGGTTATGTTGTAAACCAGCAAAACCCATTTCAGGGATTGCCTGATACAGATTGGCTGGATGTTATAACCCAGAATGGAGAGTTTGTAAACTTAGATATGTCGGTTTCTGGCGGAAGTAAGAAAACCAATTTTTATGTTGGAGGAAATTATACTGAAAAGGAAGGGGTGATTAAGGGGAATAAAATTGAAAAGGTAAATTTAAAGGTAAACTTAAATCATGATTTATTTTCATGGTTGACCATAGGCACTTCAACAAGTGGTAACTATCTTAAAAATTATCGCGTTCCGGGAGCCAATATTGGTAGTACCATAGTTGCTAGAGCTGTAGAGCAAAGACCTTACGACAGGGTGTACAAACCAAATGGCGAGTATTATTTCGGAGGGACAAATCAATTATTAAGGCACAACCCTATTCAAATATTGAACGAGCAGGAGGCTTATGTGGACAACCTAAGGTTTTTAGGCAACGTATATGCGAAAGTTGATTTTACAAAAAATCTATCATGGAAGACCTCTTTTAGTACAGATATATTTTACACTTACGACTATGTTTATTATAATGAAAACCATCCATACGGTACAGGAGTAGGGCGTTTGGTAGAGTACGACAGACTCTTGACAAATAATATTACCGAAAACTTGCTAAATTACAATTTCTCCCTTATTGATGGTCTGGAAACAAGCTTTATGTTAGGGCATTCATTCCAAAGAATAGGAAATAGAAGTTCTAAAATTGATGCTAGGGGTTTTCCTTCACCTTCTTTTGATGTCAGTTCTGTAGCTTCGGAAGTTTTTGATGCCTATGGTACAGCTTCAGATTTCGCTATGGAATCTTATTTTGGTAGGGCAACTTTTTCTTATAAGGATAAGTATGTATTGAACTCTTCGCTGAGGAGTGATGGCTCTTCTCGGTTTTCTAAGGACAATAGATGGGCGCTTTTTCCTTCAATATCTTTAGGATGGAACATAAGCAAAGAAGATTTTTTTAAGGATTCCCGGATGAATTTCAAATTCAGGACTAGTTATGGTGAAACCGGTAATCAAGATGGTATTGGGTATTTTGCTTACCAGCCCCTAATATCTGGAGGATACAATTATGGTGGAGAAAGTGGTATAGCCGTTGGAAGTTTTGGCAATGAAGATTTGAGCTGGGAGTCAACCAAACAGTTTGACGTGGGGGTTGATGTCGGTTTTTGGGATGGTAAGGTAAATTTTATGTTGGACTATTATGTAAAAAATACGGAAGACCTTTTGTATAGCACCCCAATACAAACAACTTCGGGAACCTCCAGTATTTTAACCAATGTTGGGTCAATTCAAAATAATGGAATCGAATTTACTTTAAACTCACACTTTAATTTTGGGAAATTACAATGGAATTCACAGTTTAATATCTCATCCAATAAAAACAAAATAACAAAGCTAAATAATGAAGATGGAATTATTCCAATAGGAGGTAACAAAGCCTTAGAGGTTGGCAAGGAGATAGGTGCATGGTACTTTTTTGAGATGGAGGGCCTATATCAATATGACGGTGATGTACCACAAGAACAATATAATCTAGGGGTGCGTGCAGGCGATGTAAAATGGAACGATGTAGATGGAAATGGAATAATAAATGATGATGACCGCGTAATAAAAGGTTCTCCAAGCCCGGATTTTTATGGTGGATGGAACAACACTTTTAAGTATAAAGGGTTTCAGTTAGATGTTTTTACAACCTTTATGTTTGGCAATGATGTTTACGCTTCTTGGAAACAAAGGGGAACAGGAAGGGTTGGATATATAAATGCCAATCTTGAAGAAACAGTAAAGAATAGGTGGACAGGCCCTGGAACATCCAATGAAATTCCACGCTCCATTTGGGGCTATCATTCCAATAATGCCAGAAATTCTGATATGTGGTTGGAAGATGGCTCCTTTATTAGACTTCGAACCCTTACACTGAGCTATAATTTTAAACAAGGTTTTATGGGGCTGAACAAGCTTAGGGTATATGCCCAGGGAGATAACTTGTTGTTGTTTACCAATTATTCAGGATGGGATCCAGAAGTTAATACCAGTTTAGATCCAAGATTTTTGGGTAATGATAATTATTCTGTACCACAACCTAGAACCATTAGTGTAGGTGTAAATGTCTCACTCTAAAAAAAATACAATGATGTTATTATTTAAAAATACAATAAAGTCGAAGACAGAATTGACCGGATATACAGCGCAAAGCTTAGGTAAGATTTTTTTAACCCTGTTGCTGCTTGTAAGTTTTTCATGTTCATCAGAGCTTGATTTGTACCCCGGTTACGCTATAGCTCCAGAGGATCTTCACGAAAGTGATCTATCTGCATTGCGTTTGGGAATGTACAATCAAGTACAGAACGATCCCAGTCGGGAATCTTTTATTATGTTCGATATCTTGGGGGGACAGCTCCAATCTGTATCGGGTACAGCACACTCATTAATAAACAATACACTAAGCCCACTTAATAGCTCCATAGTCAATAGCTGGGCAGGATATTATAGTGCCCTGTACCAAGTAAATAATGTATTGGGCATTACTAAAGATTTACCGGATTCAGAGTTAAAGACAAGAACACAAGGTGAAGCCCATTTTTTTAGGGCTTACATTTATAGTAATCTTGTTATACGCTGGGGTGCTGTTCCGATCTTGGAGGAAAACACCATGGAAAAAGTAGCTCGCAACCCAAAAAATGAAGTCTGGGCTTTTATAGAAAAGGAGTTAAACCTAGCAGAAACGCTATTGGATAACAGTAGTGAAAGCTATTATATGTTATCTAAAAATGCTGTAATTGCTTTAAGGGCCAGAGTAATGCTACATCAGGGAAAGATGGCGGAGGCTGTTGAAAACGCTGAGTACATTATTAACCAGACCAACCACCGGTTAGATAGTTTTGATAAAATTTTTCGGGAGGCACAGAATGATGAAATCATTTTTGCTTTTGAAAATAGGTCGGAAGAATCCAGTATAACCATTAGCACCTTGTTCTATTCCTACGCGCACCCTAACAAAGGGAGTTGGATCTACCGGCCAACTACAGATTTAATGAAATTGTACAGCAATACCGATTTGAGAAGGGAAATTTCAATTACCAGTATTGATGGCAATGATATGGTAAACAAGTATCCTAGCGGACAGACCGGAACCGATCCATTTGTTGTATTAAGACTTGCCGAGATGTACCTTATAAGCGCAGAGGCACAAGGTGTTAACGGAGGAGTGGCCCGATTGAACGAATTAAGGAACGAACGAGGGCTGGATAATGTATTTCCGGGCAACGAAGATGCTTTTGTTGATGATGTTTTATTAGAGCGGAAAAAAGAATTTTTGGGTGAAGGGTTCCTGTATTACGATTTAGTTAGGACAGACAAGGCCATCGATGAATTAGGTCTGTTAGATTATCAGCAGCTTTTTCCCATACCAGGAGAAGAATTATTGTTAAACGAAAATTTAACCCCTAATCCAGGGTATTAAAAACAAATTATAATGAAAAACTTAAAATATATTATACTCACATTTGTTTGCATTCAGTTTGTGGCTTGTTCCAATGATGATTATATGTACACCAATTATGAAGGAGGGGCGACAACCGAAATAGGTCAACTCGTTCAGAATAACACCAACTTGGTAGCTATGGTAAAGTCAGACTCTACCTATTCTATAGTGGAGGGGATGCAAACTACGGAAATTAACTACATCAATTCAGAGGGCTATTCTATTAAAGCATTTATTTCTACGGTCGATCTAACTACTCCAGGTATTAATATAGAGGTTTCTACCCCTAGTAACTCACCTGCTTATGGTAGGCAGAAAATGACCGAACAAGCTGCTTATGAAGATAAGGAAGGCCATCTTGTTTGGGCAGGCTTCAACGGTGATTTTTTTGACGCAACCACAGGAATACCCAGAGGGATAGTTTACAAAGATGGCGTAGCTATAAAAGGCACTTTTGTAGACCCCACTTTTAATTGGTTTGCCATTAAAAAAGACGGTACCGCCAGTGTAGGATATCAAGAGGAATATGCACTCCAAAACAAAGATTTTAAAGAAGCCGTGGGAGGACGCGTAATTTTACTTAATGATGGTATCATCTTACCGCAGACAGATAAACGCCTTGAACCTAGATCGGCGGTAGGTGTTTCTAAAGATGGAAATACAGTTTATTTCTTGGTTGTGGATGGTAGAAACTTTACTTATTCCAATGGTATTGATTATGCTTCCATGGCTCAAATATTTTCGGCTATTGGTGCTTATGATGCTATGAATATAGACGGGGGAGGTTCAAGTACCTTTTTTACACGTACTACACCTGACTTTACAGAAGATCGGTTTCAGCTTAGGAACTGGCCCTCGGACAATGGGGGGCAAGAACGTAGCGTAGCCAATGGAATCGTAATCATTTCAGAATAAACTAAAAACACAACCATGAAATATTTTCAAATAAAGCTCATACTTAGTATTTTACTCTTAAGCTTCGCAGCTTGTCAAACCGATGATGATTATGGGGCTTTTACCCCAGAGAAAGAGGATATCAGTCTTAGTGCAACAGAACAAACCGTAGGTAAAGTTGCCGGTGACCACAGTATAACAGTGAATTCAAATTTGCCTTGGCGGGCCGAAAGCAATACCTCCTGGATAAGCCTAAAAACCCTACAAGGGGATGCTGGTAGTACCACATTGGAGTATTCTGTTGAGAATAATATCACTGTTGAAACCCGGCAAGGAAGTTTAGATGTTTGGATTACACAAAATAATAGGGTTACACTTAACATTTCTCAAGAAGCTGGAGATCTACCTCCAGATACTGCCCAACATATATATGTAAAACCTAATGGCACTGGGGATGGAACAAATTGGGATAACGCAACAACACTTGCGCATGCATTGACTATGGATATTTTTGATGATGACAAAATCCATTTGGCATCAGGGACTCATATACCAGTGTACACTTTTGGAGGTATAACGGGGAGTGATGATAATGAAATAACTTTTGATATTTTTAGAAATATAGAACTTATAGGCGGTTACTCAGCCAACCCTACCGAAGGGGAAACTCCGGATGCCTCTATAAACGAAACTATTTTAAGTGGCTTATTGGATAATGGAACACAGGTTAACCATGTTGTAAGTATTACCGCAGCAAAGGTTGATGGTAAGAGTGTAAAATTATCCGGACTTACCATTAGAGACGGTAATGCCAATGGCTCTGGAAACAATTCCGTTAATGGTATTAACTATCCTAAAAGCTATGCAGGAGGTGTTATTATTGCCAATGGAAGATTGGAAATCAACAATTGCATTATAACGGATAACAAGGTTACCGGTCATGGCATTGGGATGTATGTGTTTAGTGGGGCCGAACTTATCATGAACAACTCTAAGATTACAGGAAACCAAGGAACTAGGTCAAATGGCGGAGGGATATACCTTAATGGCGGTATTGCTACATTAAGTTATACATCTATAGAAAACAATGTTACTAGCGGCGTTGGAGGTGCTATACAAACCTATGGGTCATCAATTTTACGTATGTACAACTGTACCGTTGCCAATAATACAGCTGGTTCCCGTGGAGCTGGAGTGTATGCTAGAAATAATACACAGGCTTTACTGGTTAATTGTACAGTCTACGGAAATACAACTACAGCAGCACCAGGATTGGGTGCAGCAGTTCATACACACGATAATTCTACAATAGATATTGTCAGTTCAACCATTACGGCCAATACTGGTGGCAATGGAGGGGGTATTAACAATACAGCAGGTTGTACAATTAATTTGTACAATTCCATTATTGCCGGAAACATAGGGGACGGTGCCGCTTCTGATATTGTTGGCGATGTGGGTTATGAATATAGTATTATAGGCAGCGATGTTTTTGGAGAGGATGGAGTTCAATTGACTGGAGAGGTATTTGATGCAAGTACTATGTTGGAGGCTATGGCTGATAACGGCGGTAATACACAAACCTGTAAGCTTGTAGGGGACGGTAACCCTGCAAGGACAAATGGGATGAATGTAACCCAATTGCAAGTATTGGGCATTAACTTTTCCCCTGCCGTACCAGATGATTTTTCTACAAATGATCAAATAGGGAAAGATAGGGCAGGAAATACTGTTATGGGGGCCTTGATCGATTAGGACCTTATTAAGACAAGACGGTCTAAAAAGTACGGCATTATGAACGTAATTGAAGTAAGCTGTCAACTGATTGCTTCGCTCTTTGCAATGCGTAAGGTTTACTTTTTGGACCGCCTTTTTTTAGTATTTACAATAAATAAGGAACATTATGTTTAACATTCAATATAAAATCAGACACAAACCAATAGTAGTAGTCCTTGCGCTACATTTGGGAGCCGTATTGCACGCTCAAATAGTCAAAGAAAGGGATACGCTGGATCGGCAAACTTTTGCCGACGGAAGTGAATACATACATGTAAACGTACCTTCAATGCCTTTACAATATTATGTATATAAGTTTAAAATGTCCAAAAAGAATAAACTAAACGCGGTATTTGCAAATAATAGGCTGCCAGATTTAAAAAGGGAAACCATAGAAATGGTTTCCAATAGGGAAACAACAGCAGATAATACCGTTATGGCAGCTATTAATGGTGACTTTTTTTCATATAAGAATGGTGAGGTGGAAGGTTTTCAAGTGAGCAATAACCAAATTGTTTATGCCCATATTGATAAAATGAAGTTTGGGGTCAACATTGATAAAAAGAACTATATACGGTTAGATTCTGTGTATTTCAAAGGCGAGTTAAAGACTAAACAAAGCAATTACGCACTAACAGGGGTGAATACCATTAAATATAACGAAGCAGAGCAATCTATTATCCTTTATGATTCGCATATAGACTTTGATTCCATTCAGCCTAAAAACCACACTTTGGTTTTAATTAAAAAGCACCGTAGAAAGTTTAGTTATGTGAATGTGCTTAAATCACTGCCCAATGACTTAGGGGACAAGGATTATATTTTGGCTTTGAACATGCCGAATACCGAAAGTATAATTGCAGAACTAGAGCAACAAAGATTGTTTAAAATCAATTTAAGGCTAGTAAATAAAAGAACAGCTAGGGCTTTGAAACTTTCCAGCCATATTTCGGGAGGCGTTCCTTTGGTGGTTAAAGGAAGAAATGTAATTAAGAATAAAGAAACCATTAGTGGTTCTAGAGGAGGGATACATCCACGAACGGCCCTAGGTGTTAACGCAAAAGACAATACCGTAGTTTGGATTGTGGTAGATGGTAGATCGGATAGCTCTAAAGGGGTAAATTACAAAGAACTTTCCCAGCTATTTTTAGAAAATAACTGTACCGATGCGTTAAACTTAGATGGCGGAGGTTCTTCAGCTTTGTGGTTACTAGGAGAGATTAAAAACACTCCAAGTGATAAAAACGGCGCGCGTCCGTGTTTAAACTATTTGTTGTTGTCCCATTAGTATTTTGTTAGGGATATAAGTCGACCGATATAATGGGGCAAGAATAGTTATTGCCGGCTCCAAAGTAGAATTTAACAAAACCTAGCCCATATGCAGGGTTTGTAATAAGTAACATCATGAAAAAAACGTTATTAAAAATTGCCATTTTAACCGGGTTGCTTTTTGGAGTTGAAAATGGTTATGGTCAGGGTGAAAAAAGAATTCAATTCCATTCAGCAGATACGTTCACTTTAGTTGGTAAAATAAAAGAAACAGAGCAGTTTTTCCATCGTATCGATCCAACAGACTATCCTAATATTCCAAACATTGTTAAGACGCGTTTGTTGACCTCGGCAGGAATGGCAATTTCATTTAAAACTAATAGCAAAGCTATTTACGCTAAATGGTGCAGTAAGGAACAGGGTTATGTTGCGCATATGTCACCTTTGGCAACTAGAGGATTGGATCTATATACAAAAGAGAATGGAGCTTGGCAGTTTATAGGTGTGGGCAGACCGGATAAGGACAAAGATTGTAGTTCAAAAAACTTGGTAAATAATTTGGATGGTGAAATGCGCGAGTATTTATTGTACCTACCTCTTTATAGCGAAACAACCAGTGTTAATATTGGTGTTGGGGACGGTGCCACCATTGTAGCAGGCCGCCGACCTTTTGAAAAGCGAATTTTGGTCTATGGATCTAGTATTGTACATGGTGCCAGTGCAAGTCGTCCAGGAATGGCCTATACCTCTAGACTGAGCCGGGAAACCGGACTTAACTTTCTTAATTTAGGAATGTCTGGCGTAGCACGAATGGAGAAAGAAGTTGCCCATATGGCCTCAGACATCCCTGCAGATGCCTATATCCTAGATTGTGTACCCAACAGTTCTCCGGAGCAAATAACGGAACGTACGGCTTACCTAATTAAAACCATAAGAAAGAAGCATAAAGCAGTGCCCATTATCGTCATGCAAAGTGTGATCCGGGAACATGGGTATTTCAATCGGGCAATAGGGGATAAAGTAGCCCGGCAAAACCATAATATTTATAAGGAAGTCCAAAAATTATATAAAGAAGGCTTTGAAAACCTATATTTTATTTTTGCCGACGACTTCCTGGGAAATGACCATGAAGGAACTGTAGATGGTACCCACCCTAACGACTTAGGTTTCGATAGAATGCTACAAGTTATAAAACTGCAAATACTTCCCATTTTAAACCGACTTTAGTTTAAAGAGTCCATTATAGTAACGCCTTTTTAGCTTTGATTATACAACTGTAAAATATTTAATTATGAAATTCCATTTAAAAACAATAGTCACTTTGGCAATAACCTACTGCTACTTAGGTTTCGCTCAGCAGCAAAAACCAAAATTAGTAGTAGGTATTGTGGTCGATCAAATGCGATACGAATATTTGTACCGTTTTCAAGACAATTATACAGAGGACGGTTTTAAACGCATACTACGGGAAGGTTATAATGTAAAGAATACACATTATAATTATGTACCTACGACTACTTGCTTGGGGCATGCCAGTATTTATACAGGAACTACGCCCACAAACCATGGCATTGTATCAAACAGCTGGTACAGTAGGGATTTAAAACGGAAAAAGTACTGTGTGGAAGATTCTACGGTGTTTTTGGTCAACAATTCGGGCTTGAATAAAGATGAGGAAAATAAAAACTTTTCTAGATCGCCAAAAAATATAAAGACCACGACCATTACAGATGAGCTAAAACTATTTACAAACGAAAGGTCTAAGGTCATAGGTCTTTCAATAAAGGACAGAAGTGCCATTTCACCGGCAGGCCACTTGGCAGATGCTGCATACTGGTACAATAGTGGCACAGGGCATTTTGTGACAAGCTCCTATTATAAAGAAAGACTGCCGGAATGGCTTATAGCATTCAATACTAAAAACAAAGCAGATTCTTTATTGAATTTAGTATGGAAACCACTGCTTCCCATAGAAAAATATACGAACAGCAATGTGGATGACGATGTTTTTGAAAAAGTATTCAAAGGAAGAAAGAAGAGTACTTTCCCATACAACCTTAAAAAGTTGAGAAGTAAAAACCGCAATTATGCAATGCTTCCCGAAACACCTTATGGCAACACAATTTTGACGGAATTGATACAGGCAACCATAAAAGGGGAGCAGTTGGGCAAAGGAAAAGAAACCGATTTTTTGTCTGTTAGTTATTCCAGTACAGATTACGTGGGACATGGTTTTGGAATCCGCTCCAAAGAAATAGAAGACACTTATGTGCGTATGGATCGTGAAATAGCTACAGTGTTAAAAACTTTGGATGAAGAAATAGGAAAGAATAACTATGTATTGTTCTTAACAGCCGATCATGCGGCAAGCGACCACCCCGTTTTTCTGGAAACAAAACAACTACCGGGTAAATTTTTCAATACCAAACAACTTAAAAAACAGTTAAACGCATATTTGGTTGAAGTATTTGGAGAAAATCAATATGTGGCCTATTTAGATAACACACAGATATATTTTAGCAATACCAACATTTCAAAAGAAGAAGTCATAAATAAATCGGCTGTTTTTTTAAAAACCGTAGCAGGTATAAAGCAGGTATTTGCACCATGTATTTTAACATGGCCACTTTCCAACAGTACTATGGGTACCTTTATAAAAAACAGTTTCAACCTAGAAGAGTCGGGTGATATTATTTACCACACATATTCGGGTTGGATGGATAAAAGATCTAATGGAACCACGCACGGTACAGCATATACCAGTGATACGCATGTACCGCTTGTATGGTATGGCAGTGGCATACCCCAAGGCGAGACCGTAAAGGAATATCAAATCACCCAAATAGCACCTACCTTGTCGATGTTGTTGAATATTCCATTGGCAAATGCATCTGATAAAACAGTGATTATGGAGTTGTTTTCAAATTGAGGGATAGAGTCAGTAAAGTCTTCTTTTTTATTTTACATAAGGTCTATTAAATAATAATGCCAATTTAGGGTTGAAAAAGTCACAATAAAACGCCCCCAGAGCTTTATTTTTCTGTGTTTGATTCGGATTTTGTAAATCAAACTGCACAAGATTAAAAAAAACATTGGACAAGTTATTTGTAGAAGAACCTAAAATTACGAAAGATTGTCCTATAATACGTTGATTTATGGTAATATATATTTTTTTTCTATTTTTTAAAATATAAAAAACATTGATTAAAATACTCTTACCTACAGGTTCATTTCTCCCCAAGCAATTATTTCATCTCTTATAAAAGGAAAGCAAGCCCACAAAAAAAATGACATATAAAGTGGCATTAATCATAATACCACTAATAAGGGGATGAACATGTTCCTCTCAAAGAAGTCCATGACGGTCTCTAGGGCCCGGGTATGGGAATCCGACACCAGACGGGAAAATGCCCGAAAGCGCACGGCCGTTTACTTTTTGATGCTGATGGCCGAAAAGCGGTATTTTCGATAGATACTTTCTTCCATTTACTGTAAAAAATTGCCATTTTATGGGGGTTTTCAGAGAGTTTACTGTAAAACGTCAATCCTTGCTTAAATTTTTATAATAATAACTGTTTATATATCAAATAATTACATCTAAAAATCAATCGTTAACATCGCCTCGGCGTGTTACCCTCTTGCTGTGCGTACTGAGTTGCCCCAGGGTAGAGTGTACTTAGAAATAAGTTCATTGAAAGGGCAACGTAACTTTGAAAGTGATGATAGGGTTTATCAAGGTCAAAAAGAA
>NZ_JASWIM010000006.1:0-197865 GCF_030291335.1 Arenibacter flavimaris | reverse complement strand
GGAGAACAATTTAACACTTTTTTCCCTGACCGCAAAACACCGAAACGTTAAAACAGGAACGCCCCCCCTAAGTGGACATGCCAGCCCAAGACCGCAGGCCGAACGGAACGGCAAAAAGAGGGGCACACAATACATTTTCTTAAAATAGTTCGGGGAATATAGAGAATTACACACCCCTACTCCTTAGACTTTTTCTGGTCTTTCCAGATATTGGTAAGGGTAGCATAATCGTATTCCAATACGGAAGGTTGCCGTTCCAAACTGAAATCCGCAAAGGCCCGTTGCAAAATATCCTCAATAAGGTAATCCTCGTGCACCAGATCGGGATGGAATTCTTCCTTGATACTAATGTTGAACATTTTAGCCGTGGTATTGTACCAGAAAGCACGCCAGCCACTCCGCAACTCTTTTACCAGGTCAAAGGCCGTAATCCCCGTTTGCCTATAAATGAGCTTTACCAAAATCTGCCCTTCGGTACGTGTCAGTTTCTTTAATTCCTCGGAAAATTCGTCCTCAATAAATTTTTGAACCTTGCGGGTAAACCTCCTTTTATGCGAATTCTTCTTTATATGCTCCAAACTATCATTAAGCTCCACCAACCTCTCGGCAGCCAATTTGGCATATGGATACACCTTCATAGTCTTCCTCCTTAGTATATAATAGCGTAACTTATCGTTATAGGAGGAGAATTTAAGCCTACCAAATACATAAACCTCATTTAGCGCAATGGAACTTTGAAGAATGGAATCGCCTTCCATTATTACATACTGTTCTGCCAATGAATCCAAAACCTCCTCCTGAACCTGCGACATGCCGCAAAATGCCAATAATCCACAAAGTATTGTTAACAGTCTCTTTTTCATTGAATCTAATTATACAAAAGCCAGGCCAAAATTAAGGATAAAGAAAGAATGTTATTATTAATTAAAAGTGAATATTGTTAAGTTTGTATTCAAAATATACGTAAATGAGCGCAAAAAAGATTCTTACCAAAAAATCAATGGATTTTTTAGAAAAATATTTAAACAATGCCTCCCCCACAGGTTACGAATGGGAAGGGCAAAAATTATGGATGGAATATCTGAAACCATATGTGGATACTTTTATTACCGACACCTACGGCACCGCTGTGGGAGTTATAAATCCCGACGCCAAATACAAGGTGGTCATTGAAGGGCATTCCGATGAAATATCGTGGTACGTAAACTACATCACGGACAATGGACTGATCTATGTAATACGAAACGGTGGAAGCGATCATCAAATTGCCCCCTCAAAATGGGTGGACATCCACACTAAAAATGGAATTGTAAAAGGCATATTTGGATGGCCGGCCATTCACACCAGGGACAGCTCCAAAGAGGAATCCCCTAAATTGGATAACATCTTTATAGACATTGGTGCCAAGGATAAGGCCGAAGTGGAAAAAATAGGGGTACACGTAGGATGTGTCATCACCTATCCGGATACCTTCCAGGTTCTAAACAAGGATAAATTTGTTTGTCGTGCCATTGACAACCGAGTGGGCGGCTTTATGATCGCCGAGGTGGCCAGACTTCTCAAGGAAAATAAAAAATCCCTTCCGTTTGGACTTTATATTACCAATTCCGTACAGGAAGAAATTGGACTAAAGGGGGCCGAGATGATTACCCATAGAATAAAACCGAATGTCGCCATTATCACCGATGTTTGTCACGATACTACCACCCCTATGATAGAGAAAAAGAAACAAGGCCATACCGAAATCGGTGCAGGCCCTGTAATCTCCTATGCCCCGGCTGTACAGAACAAACTCAGGGAGCGGATTATTGAAACTGCAGAATCCAGTAAGATCCCCTTTCAGCGTATGGCTGCCTCGAGATTTACCGGCACGGATACCGATGCCTTTGCCTACAGCAATGGCGGAGTGGCCTCTGCCCTAATTTCACTTCCACTTAGATATATGCATACCACGGTGGAAACGGTTCATAGGGACGATGTTGAAAACGTAATTAAACTTATCTACGAGACCCTTCTAAACATTAAGGAAGGCGAAACTTTTAGTTATTTTGAATAGCACCGTACAATCCTCCCTTTGGGGAGGATTTTTTTATATTGTATAATTGGCCAATTATTAGATCATATAGTTTTAAATGGATGAATTAATAGACGTATTGGATGCCGACGGAAATTACACGGGTAAATGCATCATGAAATCTGAGGCGCACAGAAAGGGGATTTTTCACCCTAGTATCCATGTTTGGCTTTATAACAAAAACGGAGAAATACTTATTCAACAGCGGGCCAAAAACAAAGATACCCATCCAGGACTTTGGGATGTATCCGTTGCCGGACATATAGGAGCCGGTGAAGACATAGTGGAATCTGCCATTAGGGAAGTAAAGGAGGAGATCGGTCTTGACATCAAAAAAAAGGATCTTCATAAATTAGGTGTGTTCAAATACAGCCACCAACATCATCAAGATTTATTGGACCATGAATTCCACCATACATTTTTATGTGAACTGAAAGTACGCTTGGCAACACTTGAAATGCAGGAAACAGAAGTAGACGATCTTGCCCTAATTTCATTGCCCCTGTTCCGAAAAGAATTGGAAAGCAGGGTCATTTCCAAAAAATATGTGCCTTATGACATGGAATACTACGAAACCGTACTCAATGCCTTGCAAAAACGGCTATAATTTGTTTATAAAGTCCCCTACCCTTTCCATACTATAGGTTTCCTGCCCCCCTTTAACCATGTCCTTGACCACAAAGGACTGGTTGCTCAATTCCTGCTCCCCTATCAATATCACATAAGGCACATTCCTTTTGTTGGCATATTTCATTTGTTTCTGCATCTTGGCACTGGAAGGGTACAGGTCACATTTTACACCAGCCCTCCTTAATTGATTAACCAGTTTTAAAGAAATAAATGCTTCCTTGTCCCCAAAATTAACACAGAGCACCTGTAATGATTGATCTATGGCTTCCGGGAAAAGCCCCAGCTCCTCCAATACCAAATAAATTCGGTCCAATCCGAAGGAGATGCCTACCCCGCTCACATCCCTAAGGCCAAAAATACCGGTAAGGTCATCATAACGACCACCGCCGCCAATAGAGCCCATACTTACCCCTTCCGGAGCGGCCACTTCAAATATGGCCCCCGTGTAGTAATTAAGGCCCCTGGCCAGTGTAACATCTATTTTTAAATTGGCAGATTGCAGTCCTAGTTCCTCCAAGGTTTCAATGATAAACCTTAACTCCCCCACTCCTTTGCTACCTTCCTCGGAATCCTTTAGCAAGTTCTCCAAAGCCGATAACTGCTCCAGATTACTGCCGTTTAACGCAAATAAAGGGGCTGCCTTTTCAATGGCTGCATCAGAAATGCCTTTTTCCCTCATTTCCTTGGAAACCCCATCAATCCCTATTTTATCGAGCTTATCCAAAGCCACGGTAAAGTCGATCAACTTATCGCGTTCCCCGATTACGTCTGCAATCCCGGCCAAAATCTTCCTATTATTGAGCTTAATGGTAACCCCTTCCAACTTCAAATCCGTAAATACAGCATCGTACAACTGTACCAATTCCACCTCTTGCAAAAGGGAATCCGACCCCACTACATCCGCATCGCACTGAAAAAATTCACGAAAACGCCCTTTTTGGGGTCTATCGGCACGCCATACCGGTTGAATCTGATATCTTTTAAAGGGAAAGTCTATTTCATTTTGGTGCATTACCACATAACGGGCAAAAGGCACGGTAAGATCATAACGGAGGGCTTTTTCCGAAATCCTTGAAGTTATGGCACTTGAGTCTTTGGTAGCATACAGTTCATCATTCACCTTGTTCAAGAAATCCCCAGAATTCAATATTTTAAAGATCAATCGATCGCCTTCATCTCCATATTTTCCCATTAAGGTTTCCGAATTTTCAAAGGACGGGGTTTCAATAGGTTGAAAACCGTAGGTTTGAAAATGCTTTTTTACCACTTCGAAAATATAGTTTCTCTTATTGACTTCGGATGGGGAAAAATCCCTGGTCCCTTTAGGTATGGATGGTTTTTGTGCCATTGTTTCTAATTCTGCTGTAAATATAACGGATTGTGGAATTTTGCCTATGTCGGATCAAACAAAATTAACCAATTAGATTATCAAACCATTTATATAGTTCTCCTTTGGTAATTACGGCTCCCTGCTTTATCAAATTAAACTTATCCAGATTTTTGTCGGCCGAATAAGCTTTGGAGGCCGTTAAATATTCTACAAAATCCGATTGATAGTTTTTTCTAAACCAAGAAAAGCCTTCTTTGGTACTTAGATCAATATCCGGATTCATCACCTTTACCGAAATAAGTTTCATTTCCTTTTCTTCCGTATGGAATAAATGCATTTGCTGGGCAGATATATTTTCCAGAAAACGTACTTTGGACAATACACCTTCCCAAATTAGATCGCTAAAAATATCCAGCTCCTCTTCGGCCACCTCCGGTTTTTCCGTTTTCAACTTTTCCCATTCCTCCCCTGTGATGGATTGTGTAGCCAAAAAATTGATAAACTCTGGGTGCAACTCCTCTAGCTGTTGTCTTGTTAATCTTAAATATTTCATTTTGCCACTAAATTTCGAAATCGCCCTGCCCATGAAACCAGGACGAACAAATAGAACAATTGTTTACGGTGAATTTTAAGGTAATTAACATAAAAAAGGCCACATAAATGCGGCCTTTCTTATTACTTATCCGGATAATTTTATCCTTTTGCCTCTGCAATCACTTCAAATGGGAAATCGACTATTACATCTCTGTGCAATCTTATTTGAGCATTGTAGGGACCTGTTCTTTTAACGGCTCCACCCTGAATGATAATATATTTCCTATCAAGGGAGTGTCCAGCTTTTTCCAAAGCGTCGGCCAAATCCATATTGGTAATAGATCCAAATAATTTATCACCGGCACCAGCTTTTGCAGCAATCTTGATTTCCAATTGCTTAATGGCTTCCGCTGTCTTATTGGCAGCATCAACAACCTTCTTCTCTTTATGGGCCCTTTGTTTTAAATTTTCTGCCAACACCTTTTTGGCTGATGGCGTAGCTAAAGAGGCCAATCCTCTTGGAATTAGGTAGTTTCTACCAAAACCATTCTTAACGTTCACCAAATCATCTTTAAAACCTAAGTTTTGTACGTCTTCCTTTAATATAAGTTCCATCGTCCGTTTCTTTTTATTTTAATAAATCGCCAACATATGGCATTAAAGCTAAATGACGCGCTCTTTTTACAGCAACGGCCACTTTACGCTGATATTTCAAGGAAGTTCCAGTAAGTCTCCTTGGAAGCAATTTACCTTGCTCGTTTACCAACTTTATTAAGAAATCAGGATCCTTATAATCTACATATTTAATACCTGATTTTTTGAAACGACAATATTTCTTTTGAGTATTGGTCTCTATATTAAGAGGAGTAAGATATCTAATCTCTCCGTCTTTTTTACCTTTTGCCTGTTGTTCTATTGATGCCATAATCCTTACGCTTTAGCTTTTAACTTTGTTCTTCTTCTTTCTGCCCATGATACGGCATGCTTGTCTAATTTTACGGTCAAAAAACGCATAACCCGTTCGTCCCTTCTGAATTCCAATTCGTAAGGGGCAACAACGTCGCCTTCAGCTGTAAACTCGAACAAATGGTAAAAACCACTTTTCTTGTGTTGGATCGGATAGGCCAATTTCTTCAGCCCCCAGTTTTCTTTGGCTACCATTTTGGCACCTCTGTTAATTAAGAAATCCTCAAATTTCTTAACTGTTTCCTCTATCTGAACATCAGATAGAACGGGATTTAAAATGAAAACAGTTTCGTAATTGTTCATATGTTTAAAAATTTTTAAGTGTGCAAAAGTAATTATTTTTTGTTCATATCACAAGAAAATGAAAAAATCTTCGTTATACCTAGAGAAAACATAATATTGAACTTAACCAAAAACAATTAAACTATGGTCATTGCCATTTACACAACAATTACTGCAATGTTTACAACTTTTGTTGTACATCAGCGTGATTTTTAAGTACTTTGTCGATGATTTAACCCCACAAATCAACCATTTATGAAATTAAGAAGCATTATCGTGGACGACTCGTCCATGCAGCGGATGGCAGTTGCCAAACTGGTAAATAACCATCCGAATCTGGCTTTGGTAGCTGAGTACAGTAATGCCATTGAAGCTAAGAACGGCATCAAGAACAACGAAATAGATTTAATTTTCCTAGATGTAGAGATGCCCATTATCACTGGATTCGACCTATTGGAGTCCCTAGATAACAGCCCTCAGGTAATTTTGATCACTGGAAAACCGGATTATGCCCTTAAGGCATTTGATTACGATGTAACGGATTACCTTCACAAGCCTATTACCTTATCCCGGTTTGACGCTTCCGTTAAGCGGGCCGTGGCAAAATACGAACAAATCAATAAGGTAACGGAAGACGAAGAACACATCTTTGTTAAGAGCAACCTGAAGAAAAGAAAGGTTATTTTAAATGAGATAAAATGGATAGAAGCCTTGGGCGACTACATAAAACTAGTTACAGATGAGGCCAATATCGTAATTTTATCAACAATGAAATCTTTTGAAAAACAGTTGCCGGAAGATAAGTTTTTGAGAATTCACAAGTCCTATATTGTCAACTTGGAGAAAGTAGAGAAGTTTAACAGTAAAAATGTAGAAGTTAGTGGAAAACAAATACCTCTAAGTAGAAATAAGAAAACTGAATTGGCAGAGGCCCTAAATAATTTTTAGATAATTATATGTGATCTACATTGTAGATTACCCTAATACCTCTGTAGTAGGAAATAGCATTAAAGGATTTTTCAATTCTTTTAATGCTATTTTTTGTTTTTACCAAAGAGTATTTTCCCCCAATCTTGATTACAACATTCTTTATATACTGATTTCGGATTCTTGCCACAGGCGGGTATTCCGGCCCCAAAACACTTGCTCCAAAACTATTTCTCAGCGATTTGGCAAACCATTCCGCGGCCTCGTTAAGTTTATTGTAATCCTTATGTTTAAAGGTGATTTTTATAATCCTATTTATGGGGGGGTATTTATACTGTTCCCTTTCATAAATCTGCTCTTGGAACATCCCATTATAATCTCCTGTGGTTACCTGCTGCAATATCCTATGGTTGGGGTTATAGCTCTGGATAATCACCTTCCCCCTCTTCTTGGTCCTCCCTGCCCTTCCTGCCACTTGGGTCAATAATTGGAAGCTTCTTTCATGGGCCTTAAAATCAGGAAAATTCAACAGGGAATCCGCGTTCATTATTCCCACCAAATTTACATTCCTAAAGTCGAGCCCCTTGGTCAACATTTGGGTGCCCACCAGAATATCGATTTCCTGTTGCTCAAATGAGGTGATTATCTTTTCGTAACCATGCTTGCCCCTGGTGGTATCCAGGTCCATTCTCCCAACATTGGCTTTTGGGAACAAAGTATTTAGCTCCTGCTCCACCTGTTCGGTCCCAAAACCTTTGGTATCCAAAGTGGCATTCCCACAAGCTTGGCAAATTTCCTGAAGGGCAATATGATAGCTACAATAGTGACAACGCAATTGTTTTCTATGCTGATGATAG
Organism: Arenibacter flavimaris; assembly: GCF_030291335.1. Lineage (NCBI taxonomy): Bacteria > Pseudomonadati > Bacteroidota > Flavobacteriia > Flavobacteriales > Flavobacteriaceae > Arenibacter > Arenibacter flavimaris. Next base: position 190,265 of record NZ_JASWIM010000006.1, on the reverse strand, counting down.
GTTAAACTTACATCGCAATTAGGACATTGGGGGGCATGCCCACAGGTGGTACATTCCATAATTGGAGCAAATCCCCGTCTATTTTGAAAGAGAATAACCTGCTCTCCATTGTCCAAGGTCTCTGTAATGCCCTCCAGAAGTCGCTCCGAAAAATGTCCCTTCATCCTTTTTTTACGGGACTGCTCCTTAATATCTACCAATTCCATATCCGGCATTAGTACATTGCCGTATCTTCTTTCTATTTGCGCATAGCCATACTTGCCAACCTTTACATTATAAAAACTTTCCACACTAGGCGTAGCCGATCCCAAGAGAATATTGCTCCCGTGCAAATTACCCAAAACTATGGCGGCATCCCTTGCATGATATCGAGGTGCCGGGTCATACTGCTTAAAAGAGCTTTCGTGCTCTTCATCCACAAGAACCAATCCCAAATCCTTAAATGGTAAAAACAGGGCCGACCTGGCCCCTATAACAATTTGTGCCACCGGCTTGTTTTGCAGGACATTGTTCCAGACTTCCACCCTTTCCTGCACATTGTACTTGGAATGGTACACGGCCACTTTTTCCCCAAAATAGACCTGCAATCTGGAAATCAATTGGGTGGTAAGGGCTATTTCCGGTAGAAGGTAAAGGGCTTGCTTTCCTTGGCTTAAAAATTCTTCGATAAGCTTAACATAGACCTCCGTTTTCCCCGAAGAGGTAACTCCGTGAAGAAGGACTACCTTGCCGTCTTCAAAGGAGCTTTTTATATCCTTGAGAGCACCCTTTTGATAGTCGTTCAAAGACTTTAAGGTTTCGGTTTCTTCATCCCCCCCATACACCACCCTATCGGTCTGAACAAAATGTTCTTCCAAAATACCTTTATCTATCAAGGCCTTAACAATGGCACTGGAACTATTACTAGCCTTTTCCAAGTCGCTCACTTTTACGGGCTTTTTGGTTACAGCCTGTAATTGAAACAATGACAAAACCACTTGGCTCTGTTTAGGGGCTCGGGTTAAACTATTCAACAAGGCTTCCAAATGCTCTTCGGACCTATGGTTTTTCCCAAGTTGAACATATCGTACCAATTTGGGTTTATACTGCTCATACATCTCTTCCTTGAGAAAGATGATATTCTTATGAAGCAACCTATTTAAAACCGGGATTATATTCTTTTTGTCCAGAATATCACTTATTTCCTGAACCCTCAGAATTGATTGATGCTGCAAGGCCTCAAACACCATAAATTCATCATCGGGCAAATCGCTTTCCTCTATCTCCACCCTATCGTTCCTCAAAATCAAGGTTTCACTTTCCAGTAGCAGGGCACTTGGTACGGCCGAGCGAAAAACTTCCCCGATGGAACACATATAATATTGGGCCAGCCATTGCCAGAACCTAAGTTGGATAGTGGTCACAATGGGATAATCGTCCAAAATTTGATCTATCTCCTTTGCTTCGTATACGGTGGGAGCTGTGTTGTGGATCTCGAACACCAGGGCTGTGTAAATTTTGGACTTTCCAAAGGGTACGGCCACCCTCATTCCCGGATTTAATACTTCGGCCTCTTCCTTGGTAACCTTATAGGTAAAGAGCTTTTCTATAGGTATGGGTAAAATAACATTGATAAAATCCTGCTGCATAGTCCCAAAAGTTCTATCCTTCCACCCTTATCCATGTCTGGGTGCGGTAGATAAAAGCCAAATACCCCCTAACCTTTAATTCATCCGGATTGTCGGGGTTTAGCCACAATTTGCATCTAAAGGCCATGGCCTGTTCGGGATCGAACAGGGTTTTGCCCTTCCATTCCCCATTACCAATGTGTTCCACATCTTCAATTATTTTCATTCCAACTATTGGCTGGTTCTTTTTGTCTCCGTCACATTTTACACAAACGGCATTTTCCTTACCTTCTTCCAAGATCTCCACCACATGACCGTACATAAGCCCATCTTCTTCATAGATACTAATAATTGCCTTGGGATTACCTGTCCTATCATCGATGGTCTTCCATTTTCCAAAGATGCTCTGGCCGGAAGTGGACAAAGAAAAAAGCATAAAAACACCCCATATTGCCCATTTATTCCTTTCCATCATGTTTTTCATATTTTTTCCTTAAAGAATTTAATGAGGCATTCAGTTCAAACCCCAACAGCAAGATATTGGAATTTAACCAAATAAATACCAATAAAATCAATAAACCACCCAAAGCACCATATAATTCGTTATATCTGGCAAATTTTTCAACATATACCCCGAACAAATAGGAAGTAAGGATAAAAAGTAAGGTTGTCATTAATGCCCCGGCCGAAAAAAATCTGGCCTGTCTTCCTTCCTTGGTTCCAAAAAAGTATAAAATAGCCGTTATAAAATAGGCCAACACTCCTAAAAATAAAAATTTTCCCCATTGCACCAAAAGAAATTCACTTTCATCCACCTCCAATTCCACTCCCGTATGTGTTATATCATATAAACCGATAAGCACATATGCCTCAAAATAAACAAATATGACCGCACCTATCAATAGTAGTATGGACAGCATCAAGCCAACCATCAGGGCATAGACATACTGCTTAAACATACTGCGGTTGAGATTTACATGGTAGGAGTTTTCAAACCCTACAAAAATTGCATTCACCCCATTGGCCATTAAAAAAATTGAGGTTATAAATGCGATTGCGGAAGACAGGACATCCCCCCTCTCCTGCTCACTGATCTGCAGGTATATTTCACTAAAATAATCACCCGTTGCCCTTGGCAAAAATGATTCCAAAAATATTAGAAATTCCGTGTCAAAATTTGAATTCCCCACAGAAACATAGGGAATTATAAAAGGAATTAGGGTAACCAAAAATATTAACAATGGAAATAGGGCCAAGAACAAACTGAAGGAAATGGAGCTCGCTCTGGTAGACAAAGCCCCCTTTACGATCCCCATCACATACATTTCCATAAGATCATAAAATGAAAGTCCCTCAAAGGCCGGCAACTTAAACCTTTTCATAAGGCCCACTACCCAATTTACTATGGGGATCTTCTCCAGTTTTCTTTCAATTTCCTGGGACATTTACACGGCTTTAAGACTGAGGTCCATATTGTATATGGAATGCGTCAATGCCCCGGAAGAGATATAATTTACACCGCATTCCGCGTATTTCCGTATGGTGTCCCCATTAATGCCTCCAGAAGATTCCGTGAGGCATTTATCCCCTATCATATTTACTGCTATCCGCGTATCCCCAAAGCTAAAGTTATCCAACAAAATTCTATAAATGCCATTGGATTGCAGGATCACCTCAACTTCTTTTAGGTTTCTAGCCTCCACGATAATTTTTAGATCCAATTTTTTTTCGGCCAGATATTGCTGTGTTTTTTCAATGGCCTTAGTGATACCTCCGGCAAAATCGATATGGTTATCCTTTAACATTACCATATCATAAAGCGCAAATCTATGATTTTCACCCCCACCTATCTTTACTGCCCATTTTTCCAGGGCCCTTATTCCCGGGGTGGTCTTACGGGTATCCAAGATTTTGGTATCGGTGCCTTCCAAAAGCTTTACAAAATAATTGGTCTTTGTGGCAATTGCGCTCATTCTTTGCATACCATTGAGCACCAATCTCTCCGCCTTTAAAATACTTTGCGAACTTCCTGTCACATAAAAAACAATGTCTCCAAAGTTAACCGAGGCTCCATCATTGATAAGAACTTCCACGTCTAAATTCCTGTCAACATATTGGAAGACCTTTTTGGCAAAATCCACTCCGGCAATTATACCCTTATCCTTGACCAATAATTTTGCTTTTCCGGTTGCTGTGGCAGGAATACAGGCCAATGAACTGTGATCTCCATCACCCACATCTTCCCGTATGGCATTCTTGATAATTAAATCGAGTTCTGTCTTAAATTGTTCTTCTGAAATCATGGAATACTTTTACCTTGCTAATTTAGTAAAATGTTTGTCCAATTCCACCTACTTTGATATTTCATTAAATGGCAAACGTTCCAAATAAAACAGCTCCCCAAGGTAATTTGAAACCTATTGCCCCCATCCTCACTTCAATTCTTCCTATAATTGTCCCATACCAAAACAAGCTTCTTTTTGGAATTTGAAATATGCACCTTACATTTGCCTATGACCATTAAATTATTAGTACTGGGAAAAACAGATAGTGCTCAATTAACCCAATTGATCGAGGAATATCAAAATAGGTTAAAACACTATATAAAATTTGAGTTGGAAATAATCCCCGACATCAAGAATACCAAAAACCTTTCGGAAAAGCAACAAAAGGAGAAGGAGGGCGAAGCCATTTTAAATAAGCTCAACCCTACGGATCGGTTAGTCCTGCTTGACGAAAACGGTAAGCAGAAAACCTCTGTGGAATTCTCGGGATACCTACAAAAAAACATGAATTCGGGCCTAAAGCAGCTGGTATTCGTCATTGGCGGGCCTTATGGTTTTAGCGAGGCCGTATATCAAAAAAGTCAAGGCAAGATAAGTTTATCAAAAATGACCTTTTCACATCAAATGGTTCGATTGTTTATGGTGGAACAACTTTATAGGGCTTTTACCATCCTAAGGAACGAACCCTACCACCATCACTAGCAAAAGGCATAAAAAAACAAAACACCTGCCTAATCAGGAAATTCCTTCCGTTTCCTGCTAAATACTATGGAGCCTAATTATTTTTTCATCAAAAGGCATAAAAAAACTGCCTAAAAACAAATTTCAGGCAGATTTAAAGTTGTGATTTCCAGTTCTATTCTAATATAAAACCCTAAACTTAATCGTATTGTCTATTTTCTTAAGGGCCTTTAAAACATCCTTGTTGTATTCTTTATCCAAATCCGAAATTACATACCCCACCTCGTTATCCGTAGACAGGTACTGTCCTGAAATATTCATATCATAACGGGCCAAAACTTCGTTGATCTTCGCCATAACCCCTGGAACATTCTTATGGATATGTAAAAAACGATGTGCATTATTCTGTTTTGGCAGCCTAATATTTGGAAAGTTTACGGCATCTACGGTATTCCCTGAATTGATATAGTCCATTATTTTATGGGGAACAAAATCGGCAATATCGCGCTGTGCTTCCTCTGTACTACCACCAATATGTGGAGTTAAAATAACGTTCTCCAAACCTTTCAGCTCCGTTAAAAACTCCCCGTTACTTCTGGGTTCCTCTGGAAAAACATCTATGGCAGCTCCTGCGATCTTTCCACTTTTCAGGGCATTGGCCAGTGCTTCAATGTCCACCACAAAACCTCTGGATAGATTTATAAAAAGGGCACCATCTTTCATTTGGTTAATTTCCCTTTCCCCTATAAAATTCTTATTGGCCTTGTTATCGTCTATGTGCAAGGTTACTACATCGGAAACATTTAACAAATCCTCCAAGGTATTGCACTTGGTGGCATTGCCCAGTGCCAACTGATCCCCCACATCGTAATAGTAAACACGCATTCCCAAGGCCTCGGCCAATACCGAAAGTTGTTTTCCAATATTGCCATAACCTACAATACCGATATTTTTACCACGTACCTCTTTTGAATTGGCTGCAGTTTTATTCCATTGCCCGGCGTGGATTTCAGTACTACGAGGAAAAATACTCCTCATTAGCATAATGATCTCACCAATAGCCAGTTCCACAACGGACCGTGTATTGCTATATGGGGCATTGAATGCCACAACTCCCTTTTTCTTGCAGGCCTCCAAGTCTATTTGGGTAGTACCTATACAAAAGGCACCTACCACCATTAATTTGTCTGCCGCAGCCAACACATTTTTGGTGACTTGTGTCTTGGAACGTATTCCTAGAACGTGTACTCCTTTTATTTTTTCGATCAGCTCTTCTTCCGTTAAACTATGCTTTAACAGCTCCACGGAAAACCCCTCCTCAGAAAGGGTATTGAAAGCATTTTGATGGATATTTTCCAACAATAGGATCTTTATTCTATTCTTCGGGTAGGATATCTTTCTTGGCAACTTGTTCACAAATAAAAATTCATCTAAATTAGGTGTAATATAGTCTGCGTTTCTCGCAGCCTTTTCTCTATGCACATTCTCGGTATAGGCAAAAAACTTATCCGCTATACCGGCTTCGCGCATTACATAGTCACTGTAACCATCTCCAATCACCTGTACTTCCCCTTGTAAATCCAAGTTTTTCAAACAGGCAATTTTTCCGTTGTGGGAGGCCAATACATTGTTCTCGTCAAATCCAATTATCCTCCCATTGTCGTCAAATCGAAATGTGTTGGCATACACCCTATCCGCAGGAATGTTGTATTCGGCGACTATGGGATCTATAAACTCTTTAAAACCACAGGAAATTACATAAATATCATCGGCATAATTCTGAAAAAATTCCTTGTTGGATTCAATGGACTTGGATATCTTTTGGCGAAGCAATTGTACCAAATTCTCCAAATCGTCCTTGTGCGCATTCAGTAGATTAATTCTTTTTTCCAAGGATTGGGTAAAAGAAATATCCCCATCAATCCCCAAATTGGTTATTTTTTGGATTTCCCGAATAATATCGTCCTTATCCGATCTTCCATTTAGCGTAATTTCCGCCAAAACATCCAACGCCTCCACTCTTGTCAGCGTACTATCAAAATCAAACACATATTTTCTGCCTACCGCAACCATTGAATCTGAATTTTAAGGGGCAAAAGTATGAATAAATTTTGTCCAACTTCCTATTCTTGTCTAGAAAAGTAATCGAGACTTGAATATTCACCTCCATATGTGGGAAATTGATTTTTTTACCCCTATAAAATTAAGAAATTGATAAAAATCTCCCTGCACCTATGCCCGTGGACAATTTTAGAATCCGTCAATTATCCTTCTTGAAATTAAACGGTCTATCAATATCCATCCGTTGATCAAATCTACCTTCAGCGAACCCCGAGAAAAATTAATCCGGCCAATATGGCCAATCCAAAACTCATCAAGGTACCGATCAATATATATTCCGTGAGCTTCCTTGAGTTGCTTTCCTTAAGGTCGTTGAATCTAAAAACAGATTTAGCGGTAATCAATAAACCAATTGCCTCCCATCTACCTACAATTATAAAGATCAACACAAACATTCGTTCTATAATTCCAATATACTTACCCGCATTTGGAAGCGACTTATGATCCAATTCTATCCTGTGCGACATACCTTCCAACAATTTGGCCATAATAATGGAAGAGGGATAAGTTACAAATACAACCGCGGTAACCAACTGCCAATTTAATTCCTTTAAAAGACCCAAGGTGTGCCCCATTAAATCAGAATTATACGCACAGCAGTACAAAACAATCAAATGCAATACCTGGTCTATAAAAAAAGGAATGGATTTATTCTTAAAATAAGGGTTGGCATATATTTTTGAAAGGTCTATAAAATAATGTGATATGCCTATTACCAAAACCCACCTCCATAATTTTAAATCCCACAATAACAACATGGTGATCATAACATGTACCAATATATGGAGGTATAGATATTTGGATGCTATTTTATTCGCCTCTTTGTGCACCACCCATTTAGTGGGTTGAAACAAAAAATCGCCCAGAAGGTGGGCCAACAAAAGTTTAGTAAAAAATATCATGCCTTAATATGCTTTAAATTATCATTGTAATACGCCAGTAAATCCAACACCAAATCCATCCTTGCCCGTTTTAATCGCTGGCTTACGGCTGATTGTCTTATCTTCAATTGATCCGCAACCTCTTGTTGGGACGCCTCAGGTTTTGCCAGGGTTAAACTTACCATTTGTGCCGAAACGGTAGACCAATCATCCATAAAGTTCAATGCTAGTTTCAACATAAGGTTCAAAGTATCGTCCTTATCGGCTTGGCCTGTTACTATGGCCAAATTAAGCTTTTGTTCCTTTAAGGTTTCAAAAATCCTACCGGAGCGTTGGTAGGCCGTTCCGTTGGACTGACTTACACTGCTGCCCACAAACGTTTCGGACCCCAGTCCTATCCCCATTCTTACATCCAAATTCTTGATCGATTTAATGAGGGCCTTGATCTGAATGGCCATGGACAAGGCTCTTTCCGGCGTTGTTCTTATTTGAAATTCATCGCCCCTATAAATCTCCCAATCGCTGGGCGTTTTCCCCTGAAGACCAAGGTATGACTTTAAAATATCCATCCATTCCGAAGCCGCATAACGGTCAGAATTAATGATATCCCCTGTAATTATAGCTACCATATATAAGTTAAAATGCTAATATATTAAAATATAAGCTAATTAACTAATATTTATACTTATAAGTTAAATAGATTATAAAAAGATTAAAACCAACGACGAACCATTACACAATACTTTTGATACTCCTTCCCGAACATGTTCGTCAAGGCCTCCTCCTCCGGTATGATCTGAAAGGAATTCATATAGTAGACAAATCCGGCTGCCAATAGTGTGTTAAAAGCATTCCCCAGATACAGTCCCCAAGCCAAAAGCAGCAGCAATAGTGCCAAATACATAGGGTTCCTTGAATATTTATAGAGACCACTGCTAACCAATTTGGTTACTTTGGAAGGAGTACGGGGGTCAATGCTGGTATTTGAACTAAAAAACTGCCACAATGAAATCGCTCCAATCAAGAATGCAAGAAAAAAAAGTAAATACATTAAATAATTTCTACCAAAAAAATCAAAATAACCAACAGGTAAATAGGCTGCCAACAGGTACATAAACAACCCAAACACAATAGTGATGACAAGGGGCGGAATTTTTAACTTCATAGCATATAATAAAATGATAAGAAAATAAAATTACTACTTTTAAACATTTAAAATTAATTTGCCCCTTAAGATTATCAAACCCGAACAGAAAAATAATAAAACCTAGAATAATGCAATTGGTATTTGCCACACACAACCCCAACAAACTAAAAGAAGTGCAAATCTTATTTCCCAAGGAAATACAGCTCCTCTCTTTAAAGGATATTGGCTGCATGGATGAGATTCCCGAAACCGCAAACGATTTGGAGGGCAATGCAACCATTAAGGCCAATTTTGTCACAGACAATTACGGTTACCCCTGTTTCGCAGACGATACCGGACTTTTGGTGGACGCTTTGGATGGGGCGCCAGGGGTATATTCCGCAAGGTATGCCGGCGAACAAAAGAATGCTGATGATAATATGGACAAATTATTGCTCCAATTGCATAAACACCCCAACAGATCTGCGCATTTTAAAACCGTTATTGCCCTTAACCTTAACAATGAGCAACTGCTTTTCAAAGGAATTGTCCAAGGGGAAATAACAACCGAAAAAAAAGGCGAAAAAGGTTTTGGATACGACCCCATTTTTAGACCCAACGGATATAACAAAACTTTTGCCGAATTACCAATTTCGGTCAAAAACACAATAAGCCACAGAGCCAAAGCAATAGAACAATTATTAGCATTTTTCAAAAACCAACCCCATGTCAACAAATAAAATTGAAGAAACACCCACAACAACCCCTAGATTATTGGAGCGTACCGAGACCGTTGGAGGAATAATGATTGCGGTATTTGCTGCCTTATTGGCCATAGCGGAACTTGTTAACAATAACCTGGAAGAGGAGATGATGATTGCCCACAGCCAATTCGTAAACTATTCCAATTGGTACCAATCCAAAAGTATAAAACAAAGTTTAAAGGAAGGTGAGCTGGATTATTTAAATGCCTTGACGGAAACAGGGATAATACCCGATGATAAAATAAAAAATATTAAGTCCAAAATAGCCCAGACCAAAAGCATGGTACTAAAATACGAAGCGGAAAAAACTGAAATTCTGGTAGGATCATCCAATGTACCAAGAGAATATTGGGCACAAGACCTTGATGGGGAAATGGGCAAAATTATAGGAATAAACGAATGGGAAAAACTTACCCAGGATTACGAAACCGCGACCAAAAAATTCGACTTGGGAAAATTGTTGTTTCAAATTTGCATCGTACTGGGTGCAGTTTGCATAATAATTCGCGATAACAAAAAACTACAGAAAAACTTCATCCTGCTTATGATGGTATTTGGCACCATTGGAATTCTAATTTCGGCATACGGTTTTATCCTTGCCCCATAAAACCGCTTTCAAAATAAAATATTTTAATTAAAAAATAAGCAGTACCTTTGCCGCTTCAATTAACGCCGCTAGTATAGCATGTGTTGCGCTGAGTCTAAATAGGTTATAAAGAATAATCGCTCTATGCAACATACATATTTGCGATTATTTAAAACATATTATGACAAAATTTGAAGCATTGGGGCTAAAACAGTCCCTATTAAATGCTATTTCTGATTTGGGATTTGAATCACCCTCAGAAGTACAAGAAAAAGCAATTCCCATCTTATTGGAGAGTGAAACCGATTTGGTTGCCCTAGCCCAAACAGGCACAGGTAAAACTGCAGCATTTGGATTCCCACTAATTCAGAAAATACATAGCGATAGTAGGACTACACAGGGTTTGATCCTTTCCCCGACAAGGGAACTTTGCTTGCAGATCACCAATGAACTACAGCTTTACTCCAAGTATGAAAAAGGGGTTAATGTTGTAGCCATATATGGCGGTGCCAGTATTACGGACCAGGCCAGACAAATAAAAAGGGGTGCCCAGATTGTGGTAGCTACCCCAGGTAGAATGAAGGACATGATTGGTCGTGGTTTGGTGGATATCTCCAAAATCGATTACTGCGTTCTGGATGAAGCCGATGAAATGTTGAATATGGGCTTTATGGAGGATATCAAAGATATTCTTTCCAACACTCCGAAGGAAAAATCCACTTGGTTGTTTTCCGCAACCATGCCCAGAGAGGTATCTGTGATTGCCAAAAAATTCATGCACAGTCCTCAAGAAATCACGGTAGGAACAAAAAATTCAGGAGCAACTACCGTACAACATGAGTACTATGTAGTAGGTGGTCGAGATCGTTATCCTGCACTAAAAAGGCTTGCCGATACCAACCCGGATATATTCTCGGTCATATTTTGTAGAACAAAAAGGGACACACAAAAGGTGGCTGAAAAGTTGATCGAGGATGGGTACAATGCCGGTGCACTGCACGGGGATCTAAGTCAGAACCAGAGAGATTTGGTAATGAACTCCTTCCGTAAGAAACAAATACAAATGTTGGTTGCTACGGACGTAGCGGCACGTGGTATAGACGTTGATGATATTACCCACGTTATCAACTATCAATTACCAGATGAAATAGAGACCTATACACACCGAAGTGGACGTACTGGAAGGGCTGGTAAATCAGGGATTTCCATGGTTATTGTTACCAGAAGCGAACTTAGGAAAATCAAGGCCATCGAAAATAAAATTCAACAGGATTTTATTTCCAAAAAAATTCCTACAGGAATGGAAATTTGTGAAATACAGCTTTACCATTTGGCCAATAAAATAAAGGACACCAAGGTTAACGAGGAAGTAGACAATTATTTGCCTGCGATAAATGATGTACTACAAGGTATAGACCGTGAAGAACTTATAAAAAAGATAATTTCGGTAGAATTTACGCGTTTCTTTAATTATTACAACAAAACCAAAGACCTGAATACCTCAGATTCTGGTGATCGTGCAGAAAGAGGAAGATCTAGGGATGGTGATAGCCGTGTCCCAGCTGACGGAAACGTTAGATATTTCATCAATGTTGGCGAAAAGGATGGTTATGACTGGATGTCTTTAAAGGATTTCCTAAGAGATACCGTTAATTTGGGCAAGGACGATATTTTTAAAGTTGATGTAAAGGATAGTTTCTCTTTCTTCAATACCGATGCAGCCGCTACCGAAGCTATTTTAAAAACCTTCACGGAATTTAAGGTCGATGGCAGATTTGTCAATGTTGAAGTATCAAAAAACCCAGGTGGAGGCGGAGGTCGCGGAAGACGGGACAGGAGTAGAAGTGGCGGAGGCCGTGATTCTAGGGATAATGATCGCAACAAGGGAAGAAGAAGAGACAGAAGTGCGGCCAAAGGAAGCCCCTCTAGTAGTTCTGGAAAAAGAAGAACTAAGAGAAAAAGTGATTTCTTTTAGTTAATTGTATATTAAAAAAATACGCTTCGGCGTATTTTTTTAGTTAGTTTACCAATTATAAACATGGATTTTATTTAATGAAAAATTATTTCTTGCCCCTGCTCCTCCTAATTGTCTCTTTTGGATATTCCCAGGACGACCAAAAGGATGAAGGTGTAAAACTATTAAAAGCGGTGGTTCTAAATGCCCAAACCGACCAACCAATGGAAAGTGTCCATGTCGTAAACCTTAACGAAGTGGTGGGTACAATTACCAATGAAAAAGGAGAATTCAATATTCCTGCCAAGGTCAATGACACCCTTTATATTACTTTTTTAGGGTTTAAATCCCAAAAAGTGAGGGTTACCAATGATATGTTCAAATTTAAAGAGACTAAAATTTCCCTTACCGAATTGGCATACGCCTTGGAAGAAGTTATAGTTAGGCCCTACTCCCTTACAGGTTACTTGGAAATAGACGTAAAGAACTTACCCCTGAACAACGCCTTTCAATATAGTATTTCTGGTTTGTCCGTTGGCTATGAGGCCGGAAGCAAGAATCCAAGTGCCGTTACCAAAGTGTTGGGAGCCATACTGAACCCCGCGGATTTGTTGAGAAATTTATTCGGGAAGAAACCCAACCAAATGCGCAAATTACGACAAATGAAGGAGGACGATCAAATTAGGGATCTTTTGGCCTCGAAATTCGATAGGGAAACCTTGACAGAGCTGTTGCAATTGGAAAAGGTGGATATTGAGGACATACTTAATAATTGCAATTACTCCAAATCCTTTATTACTACGGCCAATGACCTGCAAATATTGGACGCCATAAGCAGCTGCTACGAAGAATATAAGGTCCTAAACAGGAAAAGGTAAGCCTTGCCTGACCCTTGGAATTTCTTTAAATCTACGCACTTTCCACGGCCCCGCCGTCCAGGCCGCTTTCACTTGGGTGAAATGCTCTATGGACGCCTACCTGAAACCAATGTGGAAACTACTTGATTTAATACGAAATCGAAGATTCACGAAAACCTATAAAAAACCTGTCTGCCGAAGGCAGGCAATAATAACCACTTAAGTAAATTGAAAATAGGCCGGTCCTTAGGTTGCGTCAACCTTCATGTGGGGATAAGTCATTTACCGTTATTAAAAACCTTTGGCATTGCCCTCAAGGTCTATGGTTTGGTCGTTCTTCTTCCGTCGTGGAGATGGCATGGCCGTTAAGAATTATTGAAACCTTGGAAATAATTTAGGCCATGGCATCGATCCTTAAAATCCAGAGATTTTAGCTATAAGCAAAATAGCTGCTAATTAAAAAGGGGATGCACCTTGCTGTGCTTTTGATTTTTTCCCTTCTACTTTAACGAGAATAAAATTAAAGAGGACAAAGAAGCCGGCCCCGATATGGACCTGCCCCACAAAAGTCAATTGAAATCGCCTTTTTATGAAAAGCCGCCAACATTTATTTTCTACTTGCCGATCGTTTTAAGGTTGGAATTGGCTAGGAATGAAGGGACAAGATTAATAACACATTTCTTCTCCCAACCTATAAATTATGCCCAATTAACTTTTTTACAAGACAATTTCTAAAAATGTTTCCTAATTTCGTACACTTCCTTTTTAATGCCAAAATGTGTATCCAACAGATATTAAATGAAATTGAATAGAAGACATTTTATCCTAAAATTGATTTTAGGGTCCGTTGGTTTTGCTACTATTGATTCTTACTGGCTGGAAACCAATTTTATAGAGTGGACGGAGCACGATATTTCTGAAACGGAATCCAACAAAATCAAAGCCATTCATCTAACCGACCTTCATTTACACGATATAAAATGGGTTCATAAAACCATTGCCAGGCGAATCAACAAGGAACGGCCAGAGGTCATATTCTTTACAGGTGATTCCATAGAGCGGGACAAATATATGGCGATTTTAGAGGATTTTTTAGGCTTATTGAATGCCTATATTCCAAAAATAGCCATTTTAGGCAATAAGGAATCTTCAGGAAGAATCGACATACAAAAACTAAAGGACCTATTTAGGGATCACAATGGTATTTTGCTGATCAACGAACCATACGTACTCAAAACCAAAAAAAGGGAAATTAACATTATCGGATTGGACGATTTGGTCCATGGCAATCCGGATTTTAGAAAATCCATAGAAAAAATAGACAAATCATTGCCCGTTATAGTCCTTAATCATTGTCCCGCTTATAGGGAGCAAATAGACCTCATTAGTATAGAACATAAAATTAATCCGAAACTAATACTTTCAGGACACACACATGGGGGGCAAGTAACCTTTTTTGGAATACCACTCATTACACCCTACGGTAGCGGGGACTATGTTAAGGGATGGTACAATAACGGAATTTCTAATATGTACGTTTCCAAAGGAATCGGCACCACTGTAATTCCACTGCGATTTGGAGCCCGGGCAGAGGCAAGTATTTTTTACATCTAATTACTAAAGTTGCGAATGTAGCGCAATTCTGTTGCCTTCAGTATCCTTTAACAGGGCCATAAACCCATGGCCTTCCCCTATTTCTTTCTTAGCCTGCAAAACAGTCCCCCCAGCGCCCTCCACTCTACCCAACTCAAGGGATAAATCTTTACATGAAAAATACAATACGGGACCCTTGGTGTCACTTGGGATATACGAACCATGCTGTACCAAGGAACCCATAGCTCCAGATTTTCCGGGTGCAGACGGAAACCAGCCCATTCTTAACCCGTCCAAGTCGTGGACAGAAATAGCAATATCAAATACCGCTTCATAAAACTTTTTGGCACGCTCCATGTCAATTACCGGAACTTCAAACCAGCCAACCATATTACTTTCCATAACCGGGTTATTTTTCCATAATGGATTTTAAGTTACGAAGTCCCTCCTCAAAATCCTTACCAACAGCCTTGTCCATACTCATAAACAACATCATGATAGACATGGGAAACTTGTTCTCTCCCTTAAAGCCCCAGGTAACCTTGGTTTTTCCATCTCCCGATTCCGTTAGATCCAAATAACTAATGGAGGTAGACCTAAAAGGTTTCATAAATCGAAGCTCCCCTTCGACTCTTTCGCCCTCAATTATCTTTTTGATTTCCTGTTCACCTTCACCTACCTCCTTGTTGCCGTTCCAATAACTTACCGCCCCTACCTCGCCATCAATACCGGTGAATTTTTTTTCCATATTAGGGTCTTTTTTGGCCCAAGGGGACCATTCCTGCTGTTTTTTCAAATATTTAACATTCTCAAAAACTTGGGCCTTAGGTTTTGAAATTTCTATAGATCTGGAAACATCATAACTTTTAGGAGCCAGTAATGCAAGAACGGTAATCAAAATAACCACCCCTATGATTATATAAAGCAATATTGCCATGAGCTTTTATTTATTGGTTAGTGCTGTTTAAATATACTAAAAATATCATTTTGTCCCATGAAATCTGGCCAAAACATCATCCAAACTCCGAACTGATTTCTTGGTCCAATCCAATCTTTTTTCCAGTTTCTCTTCTTCGGTCAACTTCCAATCTATGTTCCCTTTGCGCAATTGACTTGTTAGGGTGTGTAAAATTATTGCGGCAGAAACAGAGATATTTAAACTTTCGGTAAACCCTACCATGGGTATTTTTAGGAAAGAATCAGCTTTTTGCAATACCTCCTCACTCAAGCCATCCCGTTCTGTTCCAAAAAATAATGCTGTCTTTCCATCCAAATTAAAATTCGTAAGTGAACAATCATCCCTGTGGGGGGTAGTAGCTACAATTTTATACCCTTGACGCCTCAAGGTGTCAATACAATCCGTCGTGCTATTGTATCTTCTTAAATCCACCCATTGCTGGGCCCCCATGGCAATATCCTTATCAAGTCGTTTACCGAACCTACTTTCAATGAGATGGGCCTGCTGCACCCCAAAAATATCACAGCTCCTCACAACGGCACTGGTGTTGTGCATCTGGAAAACATCCTCTATTGCTACGGTTATATAATTTGTACGATCTTCCAAAATTTTCAGGAAACGGGCTTTCCGCTCAGGGGTTATAAAATCTTCCAAATAATGAAGCAACTGGTAATCGACCATAATTCTAGGGTATTAAAAAAGAAAACGTTTAATTTTACAAATATTACTATATTCTAGCACAATGAAAAAAATAGTGGTGTTAACAGGTGCAGGGGTCAGTGCGGAAAGTGGCATTAACACTTTTAGGGATTCCGATGGATTGTGGGAAGGTCATGATGTAATGGAAGTGGCAACACCCCAAGGTTTTGGGGATAATCCCGAATTGGTCCTCAATTTTTACAACGAGAGAAGAAGACAGTTGCTCAAAGTCGCCCCCAATATGGCCCATAAAGCTTTGGCGCGCCTGGAAGACCATTTTGACGTAAGCATAATTACCCAAAATGTGGATGACCTACACGAACGAGCTGGAAGCTCCAAGGTCATTCATTTGCACGGAGAGTTATTAAAGGCTAGGTGCAGCCATAATCCCAATCACATAATTGACTGGAAAACCGATATCCAACTTGGCGATCTTTCAGAAAATGGAAAACAGTTGCGCCCCCATATCGTGTGGTTTGGAGAGGAAGTGCCACTATTGGGAAAAGCGGCCAATATCACCCAATCTGCCCATATTTTAATCATCATCGGTACCTCCATGCAAGTATATCCAGCAGCTAGTTTAATCCATTATGTAACCAGGGCCACCCCCATTTATTTTATAGACCCAAAACCCAATATTAGTCGGACCGATTTTAAACAACTCACTATAATACAGGCCAGTGCCGTAACCGGAGTACCCCAATTGGTATCGGATTTGATCGGCGAAAAGCATTGAACTTCCTTTGTTATCCCAGGTACATAAAACTTGGACTATGTAGTCAACGGCAACTTCTTTTTTCCATTTAGCTTCCCCAATTAAACCTGGCAAGGTGCCCGGCAAAAGATCTACTTCAATCCATGCCCCATCACAAGCATTTCCAAGGGGATAGCTTTCTATAAGAGCCTAATAAAATAAGTAGGCTGCGAATTGACCCATGATTTATTTATATTTATTC
Organism: Arenibacter flavimaris; assembly: GCF_030291335.1. Taxonomy (NCBI): domain Bacteria; kingdom Pseudomonadati; phylum Bacteroidota; class Flavobacteriia; order Flavobacteriales; family Flavobacteriaceae; genus Arenibacter; species Arenibacter flavimaris. Next base: position 173,197 of record NZ_JASWIM010000006.1, on the reverse strand, counting down.
CCTTATACAAAATTTGGAATCTGTTAATATCAAAGTGTATCCGTGACCTATTTAGAACTCTATAACGCCCTCAACTACGTTGATCATTCCAGGACCAAAAGAAGGGATATGTCCAACCTTGTAGTGAGCCAACCTTCCAACATTGCAACCCTTATGAAAGTTGCCTTTCAAGTAGATGATCCCGTTTCCTGTAAAGCCTGCTGGATTTTGGAATTTACCGCCAAGGAACACTTGGCTTACCTCCTTCCGAGCATGGATACTTTTGTCCGTAATATTGGTTCGGTGCATTTGGATCCGGCAGTTAGGCCCATTGCCAAAATCTGCGAGATCTTAATGAAATCCTACTTTCAAACAAAGGACCACACAACCCGTAACGCACTTAATGAAGAACACTTGGAAAATATAACTTCCGCTTGTTTCGACTGGCTTATAGGGGACCATAAAGTGGCGGCCCAGGCATATTCCATGACCAGCTTATTGTTATTGGGCAGAAAGTTCAACTGGATCCATCCGGAATTGCGAATGATACTGGAACAGAACTATCAAAATGGCAGTGCGGCTTATAAGGCAAGGGCTAGGCTGACCTTGGCGAAACTGAAGTAAGTAAGAACCTTGGTACAAATAACAGAACAATCTTCCGCTTAACTTTTAAACTCCTTAACTTATAGCTATCTTTGCCCTTTTCCAAAATCAATCAAATAGCACGAGATGTCATTAAACAAATTAAACGCCATATCCCCTATTGATGGCAGATACAGAAACAAAATAGATTCCCTTGCCTCATATTTTTCAGAGGAGGCTCTTATAAAATATAGGGTGCGCGTAGAAATTGAATATTTTATATCACTTTGCGAAATTCCCCTTCCCCAGCTTTCAAATTTTGACAAATCAAAATTTAATGATTTACGTAAAATTTATAACGATTTTAGTTCGGAGGATGCCATTGCCATAAAGGAGATTGAAAAGGTAACCAACCACGATGTAAAGGCTGTTGAATACTTTATAAAAAAGGAGTTCGACAAATTGGGCTTGGAGTCACATAAGGAATTCATCCACTTTGGACTTACCTCGCAGGACATAAACAACACTGCTATTCCCCTTTCCATTAAAGAAGCCATGAACGAGGTTTATGTTCCCCAGTATTTGGAGGTATTGAACAAGTTAACGGCCCTGGTCAAGGAATGGGAAGCCGTTCCAATGTTGGCAAGGACGCACGGCCAGCCAGCATCCCCAACCCGTTTAGGAAAAGAGATAGAGGTATTTACCGTGCGTTTGGAAGAACAATTCAATCTGCTCAACGATATACCAAGTGCTGCCAAATTTGGGGGAGCAACAGGGAACTATAATGCCCACAAGGTTGCCTACCCACAAATTGATTGGAGAAGTTTTGGACAAAAATTTGTGCAAGAAAAGCTCGGTCTGCACCACTCCTTCCCTACTACACAGATAGAACATTACGACCATATGGCTGCCCTGTTCGACTGCCTAAAGAGGATCAATACAATTATAATAGATTTGGACCGGGATTTTTGGACCTATGTTTCCATGGACTATTTTAAACAGAAAATAAAAGCTGGCGAAGTGGGGTCGTCCGCTATGCCCCATAAGGTAAACCCTATCGATTTTGAAAACTCCGAAGGCAATTTGGGAATTGCCAATGCCATTTTTGAGCATTTATCCGCCAAACTTCCTGTTTCCAGGTTGCAAAGGGATTTAACGGACAGTACGGTACTCAGAAACGTTGGCGTACCTTTTGGCCATACACTTATAGCCTTTCAATCCACTTTAAAGGGATTGGATAAACTACTATTGAATAAGGAGAAATTTGAGCAGGACCTTGAAAATAATTGGGCGGTAGTGGCAGAAGCCATTCAAACCATCCTTAGGCGAGAGGCCTACCCCAATCCTTATGAAGCCCTGAAAGGATTAACCAGGACCAATGAGAAAATTACACAAAAATCCATTTCAAATTTTATAGATACTTTGGAAACGACGGAAGCAATAAAATCTGAATTGAAGCAAATTACCCCGAGTAATTATACGGGTATTTAAAAAAGCACTCAATTATAATAGGCTTACATGAAGCAATCCAGGGTATGATCTATATGCCCTGGATTACTTTTTTATCCATACTTCAAAGGAACAGACCCTACCCCTTCTTTTGTATTTCTACCTGATGGGGATATGGTATTTCGATACCTGCCTTATCAAGGGCCAATTTGCAGGATTCCAAGGTTCCAAAATACACCGACCAATAATCTTCTGGTAGACAAAAGGGACGTACGGCAAAATTCACGGAGCTATCCGCCAACTCGGAAACGTTAACCGATGGCGCCGGGTCTTTCAACACCTTGGGATTGGATTCCAATACGGCCAATAGTACCTCCTTGGCCTTCTTAATATCCTCATCATATCCAATACCAATGGTAGTATCCACCCTCATCTTACCTTCGGCCGTGTAATTGATGATATTGCCATTGGCCATGGCTCCATTGGGCACAATGGCAAGTTTATTTTGAGGTGTTATAAGTTTCGTGGTGAAGATTTCAATCTCCTTTACTGCACCTAATACGCCCTGTGCCTCTATTAAATCCCCAATCTTATAAGGTTTGAATATCATGATCAAAACCCCACCAGCAAAATTGGACAATGAGCCCTGTAGGGCAAGGCCAACTGCCAAACCGGCTGCAGCGATCACAGCGGCGAAAGTAGTTATGTTTATCCCTAACTGACCAATAACCACTAAGATTAAAAATATTTTCAGGATCCATGACACCATACTAAGTAAAAAACGCTGTAGGGATTCATCATATTTACTCTTGTACATGACCTTTCTAGTACCTCCGATAATCCTTTTAATAACCCATAATCCGATAATGAAGATTAAGAATGCCGTGAGCACCTTAGGTCCAAACTCTTTTGCCAATTCTATTCCGTAATTAAGCCATTCTTCTGCCTTTTCCATGATTGTATATTGTTAGTGTTCATAATATCACGAAGATAACATAAGTTTTATAATAGGTTAACTGCACCAAGGATTTGGAACTTTTAATCAATTAGATCCAGGCTCCCACCCCAAGACAAGCCATTATAAAAGGGAATGGTTCTTCTAAAATTGTAGAAGTATTAAATTTTAGGTTAAATTTTATACATGGAATGCTATTTGTCAATATTTATGTTATACTATAACATGAATAAATTTAATAGGAAATCGGTAATCTACATTATGGCTATTTCAGCCTCCTTGTTTATGAATGCACAACATAAAATTCCAAATTCGATTGAAAATGAAGCCTTAAAGGCACTGTCTTTTTATCCGGAACTATCAGAATGTAATATTGAAATTCGTTTTAAAAGAAATATCAAGAAATCGACCATGCAGGCCAGACCCACCTTTCAAAGTTTCTTCAAGAAACGGAGCAAAAGGAACTATGTAATATTGATCAGTGAAACTTTTAAGATTTCGGATAAAGAATTTACAACAAAGGATATCCCGTCCAATATTCTAATTGGTTGGATCGGCCATGAATTGGGACACATTATGGACTATCAAAATAGGACTAAGACCAATTTGGTTTCATTTGGGGTAAAATACCTCTTTTCCGATCGATTTATAATAGAGGCCGAACGTGCGGCGGACACCTATGCTGTTGCCCACGGTATGGAGAAATATATACTAGAAACCAAGAATTTTATTTTGAACCACTCAGATATAGCCGCCTCCTATAAGGATCGAATTAAAAAGTATTACCTATCCCCGGAAGAGATCATGATTTTGGCAGAAGAACGTAGCCGCTAGATCCCATGGGAGACTTTGGTGCGCACAAATTGTTCCCAGTCGGCAAATTTTTCTTCCTTCATTACCCGCTCCATTTTGACCTGACCACCTTTCTTTTTGTTCTTCCCATTCCAGTCGTAAAAAAAATCAGGAGAAACTACCTTAACCTTCACCCCTCTTAGGGATTTGCCCCTAGCTACCTTATAATTTTTGTTGGCCCCCATCAAAAACTTATCCAATGACTTTGACAGAGATTCGCAATCAGGATTTTCCATATCGGAACCCAAATACCAACAATGGTAGAACTCGCCATCATCAAAACGTTTGGCACAAATGGTATATTCAGGTATCTTGGTAGAATACGCATCTTCCAAATGTCCCATAGCATCATCCATTTTGTTAACGGTGAGCTGCGATCCAACCGTATTTAAGAAAAATTTTGTCCGTCCAGTAATTTGTATTTCGGCTTTCTCCAAATTTGTAAACCTAATGGTATCACCAATTAAATAACGCCATGCCCCGCTAACCGTGCTTATAACCAGAACATAATCCTTATCCAATTCCACTTCGTTTAAGGTAATGGAAGGGGCATTCCCCGTCAGGGACCCATCTTCCTGAATATATTCCGGTTTAAAGGGAACAAACTCGAAATAGATCCCATTATTGGTTATCAACTGCATGGCCGTGGTTTCTGGCCTTGTCTGGCAGGCAATAAATCCTTCGGAAGCCAAATAGGTATCTATGACTGTAATAGGGTGCCCCAAAAGAGAATTGAAACTTTTTTTATAGGGTTTAAAGGCTACCCCACCCGAAGTATACACCATCAGGTTGGGCCAAATTTCATGGATGTTTTTTAGGCCATGGTGTGCAATAACTTTTTGGAGCATTAATTCTATCCATGAAGGTATCCCGCTCAAAGCACCAATATCCCAATCACCGGCGCGTTCAGCGATACGCTCCACCCTTTTGTCCCAGTCTTCAATTTTTGCGATTTCCTCCCCTGGTTTATAGTAACTTCTGAACCAGTCAGGAATGTTTCCTGCACTTATACCACTTATTTCTCCTTCCAAATGTTCATTTCTTTCCTCCAAATTGGTAGAACTGCCCAACATCATAATTTCCTTTTCGAAAAAATCGGCAGGTAAATCAAAATTACTCAAAGCAAAGACTTGCTTAAGTCCGGCGGCCCTTATGGACTCGATCATATCGTCCGTAACAGGTATCCGCTTGCTCTTTTTTCCGGTTGTTCCGGAACTTAGGGCAAAATAAGATGGCTTGCCGGGCCAGGTAACATTCTCATGGCCTTCTTGTAATTTATGCCACCATTCCCTATTTATTTTTGAATAATCGAAATAAGGTATTTTTTCGGCAAATTTCCTGGGAAGGTCCCGAGAATCCAGGATGGTCCCAAAATCATAATAATTCCCGAAGTCGGTATTTCGGGCAATATTCAAAATATTTTGAAGGACCTCTTGTTGTTCTTCCCAATGATCCCTTTCAGAAGAGAACGTTTCCTTTAGGTGAATTGCACCTTTAATAATGTTGCCTAGGATTGCCATAGGGGATATATTGGATTTTTAATGTCTTCGGCAGCAACTTTTATAATAAATCAGCTGATTATTAAAGTTCCTGAGCAAAGGCTGATTTAACACAAATATCCCTAATCTCGTTACAAGACATTATTTCTAAACAGAGAATGTTTAACCCATTCCATACATAGCATTCCGCTAGGCACTGCTTTACCCCTTCAAAAAATTTCCTATTTCTCCCAATCCTTCCCCTTTATAATCCGATTTTTCCACAGCTTTCATAAATTGGACCAATTTGGCAGGGTTCATATTTTTGCCCAATACCCGTACCAGCATAAAACCCTTATCCTCGCTGTCTCCATAGATGATAACCTCATCAATGGCATCATCATCACCTAAATATCTTACCGAAGCTTTCCCGTATTTGGTGTTCATTTTCATTAGCTCTGTAAATTTGCCATTCTTTAGAATGGCCGTAATATTGGCTTTCTCTTTTTGAAACTCAATAAGGTTATCCTTGGTTATTTTAAACGCCAGAATATTTAATTTTTTTAATGACGCAAGAGCTTCCCTTTGGTCTTCCGTTAAATCGGTTTTCTCCATATTCAACAAGCTTACCGGTAGATCTACCGATAAAAAATTTGGATTATCCGCATTGTCCACATAATATTCCTGAAGACTTTGTGTGGACGAACATGCAGACAATGTGAAGATCAGCAACATTGCCCCGGTGAATTTCCCAACTTTTGTTTTCATTTTCTGTATGATTAAGTGTTGATCGGTAAGGGCAATGGTCCAATAAATGGATCATTGCCCCCAACCACTATTTCTTGTTCTTACCAGCCTTATTTAGCTCGGTAGGCAAATTCATCTTTTGGGTCAAAGATCCAATCTTGTTTAGATCGATATCCCCGGTCAGCGATAGCAATACCGTTTCAAATTTTCTATTATTAATTTCCAGGTCCGTATTATTAATCCCGGTGACAAACATGAGCAACTCACTTACATGATCCTCATCCTTCCCGCTCTTGATATAAAACTTTACGTTGGCATCCTTATCCTTAACCCTCATAAGTTCCTGTAATGACGACGATTTCAGATATTTTTCCATGGTAACCTGCATGTCCGCAGAAATCTTTTTATCCTCGGTAATAAAAACCTTCAGATTTTTCAGGTTTTGGGCAATATCCATAAAATCCTGAGCCTCTTTGTCATCGACCTCTACGTTTATCTTGCTCAACAATTTGAACATGCTTTCATTGACCACTACAGCGCTCACATTGTCCAGATCTTCAAATTTATCGAACATGGACTGTGAAAAACCTATTAGGGGCAAAACGGTAACTAATGCTATTATGATAATCTTTTTCATTTTTTTTGATTTAATTTTTGTTGTAAATTTTTTGTTTTGTTTCTTCAAATTCCCTTAAATATGCTACTTTCTCGGTTCCCTTACCAAGATTGGCGGCCAAAAGGCTCAATGCCTTTTTGGTTTCCTGATAGGCGTATTCGGCTTCTCGCTGTTCTTGATAGCTTCTTCCAAAATAAATACCAAATATCAAAATGCCTACAGCCGCAACGGAAATCCACTTCATATAACTTTTTTTTCTAGGTTTTAGTGGAACCTGTCTAGTAAACTTCTCTTCTTTGGCTATTGAAAAATACTGAAACATTGGGGCATATTTTTTTAAGTGCAACGGAACTTCTTCCTTTGTAAAATACTCCCTCAACATTTCTTCTTCAGCAACCGTAGCAGTTGCGTCAAAATATCTTTCCAATAATTTTTCTATATTATTTAATTCCATAATTGTGCTTTTGAACTAATTTTTCCCTCACTGTTTTTCGCGCTCTGGATAAAGTGACCCTAACTGCCGTTGCACTCAAACCCAATAGTTCGGCTATTTCCTCAAATTCATACTGCTCCACATCCCTTAGCTGTAGTACCATTTTTTGCTGTTCCGGCAATTCCTCCATGATTCTTTCTACCCAACCTAGACTATCGCTTACCTCAACCTGGTTCTGCAATGAAACATTTTCATCCCTATAATTGCTATGCACCAGTTTTAAGTTCCCGGCCTGTTTGGATTTGAGTCGGTCCAAACAAAAATTCTTTGTCATCATCATGGCATAGGCCTCCACATTGTTATAACCCTCCATCATACTATTTTTGGACCATAGCTTCATTAGGATTTCTTGTGTGGCATCCTCTGCTTCTTCCTTAGAGACCAATAAACGCTTGGCCAATCTATAAAGCTTATCCTTAAATGGCAAAACCACATTTAAAAACTCCGTTTGTTGCATTTTGGTTTAGTTGTTTTATAATCCTGATCAACAGGCTTACAATAGCAAGACGACGTACATCGAATTTTGTTACAATTAGTTTCCAATTCATTACAATGTAAGTAAATTAGCGCAACGGAAACCAAATTGGCAATATTACCGTATATAGTTTAAATCGTTCCCCAAAGCTAATTCATACTTTTTTAATGGAATGATATTTGTACGTCACTAACCATTATGGTTTGGCCGTTATTTTAAAAATTATGAAGAAGTATTTATTGATTTTTTTAGGATTGGGATTGATCCTCACGGGTTGTAATAAGAATGATGACCCCCAAGTTGCCGATGCATTTGAAGGGATAACCCCCAACCCGGAAGCAGAAATAGATGTAACGGTCCAAAACTTTATGTGGCAGACCATGAATACTTATTACTTTTGGCAAAGTGATGTATCTGACTTGGGAGATAACCGCTTTAATTCCTTTGAGGATTACGTATCGTTTTTGGAAACAGAGGAAGACCCTGGAACATTTTTTGACGAAAAATTACTTTATACGGAAGACCGCTTTAGTTTTTATTCCGATGATTATAAAGAATTAACACAATCTTTCGCCGGAATATCCAAAAGCAATGGCTTGGAGTTTGGTTTGGGTTTATTTGTGGATAGTAATGATGTCTACGGATATGTACGCTACATTGTACCCAACTCCAATGCCGCTACCAAAGATATCCGAAGAGGGGATATTTTTACGGGCGTAAATGGCACTAACCTTAATCTGGACAACTATATAGACCTTTTATTTGGAGATAGCGACACCTATACCTTAAATATGGCAGAAATCTCCGATAATATAATTTCCACTACGGATAGGGAGGTTACATTGACAAAAGAAGCCAACCTAACCGAAAATCCGATATTTATTACCAAGGTATTGGAAACTGCCGGACAAAAAATTGGCTATTTAATGTACAATAGCTTTACGAATGAATTTGACGAAGAGTTAAACGATGCCTTTGGCGAATTCAAATCCACCGGCGTTACAGATCTAGTTTTGGACCTTAGGTACAATCCCGGGGGATCGGTTAATTCGGCCCGATTATTATCCAGTATGGTTTATGGCACCTATACCAATAGTGTTTTCCTGAAAGCCAGGTATAATGACAAGCTGCAATCGGAGTTTAAGGACACCGATCTTATTGAGTATTTTGCCGACGCAACGGACAACAATACTCCTATAAACACGTTAGGCTTAAGCAAGGTTTATGTCATTGCCACCGGGAGTAGCGCATCGGCAAGTGAATTGGTAATGAACGGATTGGACCCTTACATAAATGTTATCCATATAGGGACAACAACGACTGGGAAGAATGAATTTTCCGTTACCTTTGTGGACGATTTTGAGAATGGCAATGTGTACGACCCAAATAGGGAGGACAATATAAATCCTGAAAATCATTGGGCCATTCAACCATTGATAGGACGAAATGAAAATGCCAATGGCTTTTCGGAGTATACGGACGGCCTTGCCCCTGATATATTATTGAGGGAGGATCTATCCAATATGGGTATATTGGGCAATATGGACGAACCCCTTTTGGCCAAGGCCATTGCAGAGATTACAGGAACCACTGCAAAAATGGATTTTACGGTAGATATGCCGGTTGAATTGGTAAGTAGTTCCAAGATGTTCACAAAGATCAAGGACAATATGTTTATGGATATCAAAAAACCCCTAAACTGGATAAAAAAACAGTAGCCAGTACTCTGTTTGAGGTGTCGCCCTAGCTTATAAAGATTAACCTAGGCCAATAAATATAATGTGCGGCAGAATTAATATTACTAATACTATGAAAAAAATCTTCAGCCTACTTTTAATTACAATAGTTTTTTCCTGTTCGGACAAGGATGATGATGCATTCGTCTATCCAAAGGAGTCAACTGTACAGAACTTTATGTGGCAAGGTTTAAATCAATGGTATTTTTGGCAGGCGGACGCTCCTAATTTAGGTGATGACAGATTCACTACCAATGACGACTATGTGGCCTATCTTGAATCCTATACCGATCCAGAGGAATTCTTCTACCAAACCTGTTACAATCACTCAAATGTAGTTGGCAGTAGTTCCGCTATTGATCGTTTCAGCTTTGTTGAGGATGATTACGAAACACTGGTAAATACACTGAGTGGTGTTTCAAAAAGTAATGGACTTGAATTTGGACTGGCGCGGAATGAGGGCAGTACCGATCTTTTTGGATACGTAAGGTACATAATTCCGAACTCCAATGCCTCCACTAAAGATATAGCCAGAGGGGATATATTTACTCGGGTGAATGGGGTGCAACTTACCGATGCCAATTACATAAGCCTTCTTTTTGGAAATTCCGATAGCTACACCCTTGGTATGGCCGATATTTCCGGAACTGTCGTTACGGATAATGACAGGGAAGTAACATTGAGCAAATCTGAAGGATTGCAAGAAAACCCGATACTAATAGCAAAGACAGTAGAGGTCAACGGAACCAAAATTGCCTACCTAATGTACAACGGTTTTACCAGTGGCTATAATGAACAACTAAATACGGTCTTCGGAGAGTTTAAAAATGCAGGGGCTACGGAATTGGTGCTAGACCTTCGGTACAACCCCGGAGGTTCGGTAAACAGCTCCAGATTATTGGCCAGTATGGTTTATGGCACCAATACGAAGGAATTATATGTAAGACAAAGATGGAACGATAAAATACAAGGCCTTCTTAAACAAGAGCAATTGGAAGACTATTTTGCCAATAAAACAGACTCGGGATCGGACTTGAACAGTCTTAACCTTAACAAAGTATATGTTCTTGCCACAGGAAGTTCCGCATCGGCCAGTGAATTGGTCATGAACGGACTGGCACCCTATGTTGATGTTTTTCACATTGGTGAAACCACGAGGGGTAAGAACGAATTTTCCGTTACTATGGTAGATGATATAGACAATGATTATATCTACAGATCCGACAGGGAAAATAAAATAAACCCTGGCAATAGATGGGCCATGCAGCCCCTTATGGGGAGAAACGAGAATTCCGAGGGGTTTTCGGACTATACCTCAGGCTTGGTCCCCGACGTTGTTTTAAAGGAAGATCTTGCGGACCTAGGCGTTTTAGGGGATATAAATGAACCTCTTTTTGCAAGGGCTATCCAAGAAATTACCGGTGCAAGTGCCAAGAGGGATTTTACCGTAAAAATGCCGGTAAATGAAATCTCCAACTCCAAAATGTTTACAGCTATAAAGGATAATATGTATTTGGACAAACCTATTGAAATTTCCTTTCAATAGGCCTTTCACCTAGTTATTCCACATAACAACCATAAAGCGGAAACCCCTCTTTTACTTGGCATATACCAAATAAAAGAGGGGTTTTCATTACCATAGGAAATCGGTCCAAACCACCTAATTGAAATAGATTCCCCCAGGAACAATACCCACCGTGATGGATTTTATAGCCAATGTGGTGCTTACATCATAAACTGTTAGTGTACCATTACTGGCATAATCGCCTGCATCGGTGCCATATAACCTACCATTATGTACGACCATATTATAAAAACTAACGCCTTCCAAGACCATTTCCATGCCCAAGGAGGTTGAAGTTAAACTTTGTTTAAACACGGTATCCCCCAAATGATAGTACAGATCCCCTCCATCCAAATTCAAACTATTGGGATGTTGGGTGGATTCAAACGGTAAATTGCCCTCCACTTCATTGGTGACCGTATTGATCTTTGATAGCACCCCTTCAGTTTCATCCTCCGTATAGGCAGGTTTACCCGAAGCCAATACCCATAAATTCCCAGAGGTGTCCAATTGCATAGAGTTGGGCACATCCCCTACTGTAAGTGTTTTTATCACCTCATTGGAAGTGGTGTTGATAACCGAAATCTTATTATTCTGGCCCCAAGCACCTTGATGGGCCACATACACCGTATTGTCTTTTGCCAAAATAGCTTCAGGACCCAAAACTACGGGTATGGTACCTTCCACAGTGTAATTTTGAAGATTGATAATGGCTACGAAATCATCTGTTTCATCTGCAGTATCTCCCCAATTGGTAACATACCCCTTGCCGTTTGCCTCAATAAAATACCTTGGGTTGTTCAAGCCGTTGGTAATACTTGCTATTTTTTCAAAAGTAAATCTATTTACTACATTTATTTTATTGGAAACATTGGCCACTATAAACGCCTCATCCTCCGTGAACCCTATCGACTGAACAACATTGCCCAGATCTTCATCATTCGTTGTATTATAAATTCCGTGATTCACTACGGACAGATCCTCGGAAATAAAAGTGACCGTTCCGGTTCCATTGCTAAAGGGGCCTTCGTTGGAAATCAAAATTCCATCTGCGTAATCGCCCATAGGCACTTGAATCCCATCATCATCGTTGGAGCATGACCAGGTAAGGCCGATAATCAATAGGGGTAAAACTACTTTTCTAATCTTCATTGGTTTAAACTGTTTTAAAATTTAGTAATTAATTGTATTTGAAAATTTCTATTGGGCATAGGTCTATAGGCTACGTTCTGATAACTTTTATTAAATATGTTGTTCACCTTTACTCCTAATATAAATTTGATTCCCGAAATATCCGGTCCATGGTAATCCAATCCTAGGTTGCCAAGGGTATATGAAGGTAGGCTATCGCTATTGTCTGTAGTTATATAAACCGATCCGTTGTACAAGAGCTGACAAAAGGCTACCACCTTCTTGTATTGATAGGCCAAATTTGACCTCAACATATGCACTGGGACATATAACAATTGATGGTCGGTGGAATTATCGATAGATTTGGTGAAGGAATATTCGCTCTCCCAGACCACATTATTGTTTCCCCATTTTTTTTTCCAATCAAGACCAAGTTCCAATCCGTATTGGGACACATCCTGGACATTCATCGCCATCCAAATACCTTGTTCATTGGGTCGCCATTGAATTAAATTATCGGTTGTTATACTGTAGGCATTTAATAATAAGGTTATGTTCTTCAACCTAAGTTTCTGCCCAAGTTCCAACTGCCAAGAGGCTTCCGGCAGGACCTCTAAATTACCACTGGCCCCGGCGCCTGTCCAATAAAGGTCATTGAAGGTGGGTATTCTATGGTTTTTGGACATATTAATGGTCAAGCGGTAGTTTTTAGACACTTCATAACCACTGTTCAAAGAAAAAAGAAATGGACTTTTAAAGTCACTTACCACTTCCTTTCTTAGGTTTACACCATAGTTGAACCTATCCGTAAGGTCATGGGACAACAAAAAAGTTCCGGCTACAAAATCTCTATTGGCATTTTCAATGGAAGTCCCTTTGGCCCTGATCGTAGAGAGATCGATCAAGCCATTTAACGTAATCCTATTTAACTGATATTTATAATCGTAATTGGCAAGAAAGGTATTGGCTTGTCCATAGCTAAACTCCTTTCGTTCCTTATTGGGAAAATAGCGATAGCGCTCATATAAATGCCCTACTTTTAACCGTGCTATCCTCTTTTCGTTAAAGCTGCCCAGCTCTACAAGTGACCTATGGTTTAAATCCCTGTAATTTTCATCGGCCGGGGCAGTCAATGTTCCAGAAAAATCCCGGTCACCAATAAAGGTATTATGGTACACTTTTACAATTTGTTGATCGGACAAAATAAAGCCAACATTGGCATTTAGGTTCAGCTGATCGTACGCACCATTCCCGTTTCTTCTGTCTGTCCCCAAAAACTTATAATCGTTGTCCGAAGCTATGTGGTTAACTCCGATTTGAAAAGATGTCTTTTCTTTACCGAGGGAAGTATTAAAAGCGAGCAGACTGGTATTAAAACTGCCATAACTTGTCCTAAGACTATTTTTCCAACCGTCATTAAACTTAAAGCTATCATTTAATAGTATCGTTCCCCCTACCGCTCCACTCCCGTATTGGACAGAACCTCCGCCACTTCTTACCACAACATCCCCGTAATTCCCTGGAATCAAGGTATTGAAATCTGTCTGACCTGTAAGTTGGGAGTTTATATTTATACCGTTCCAAACAACAGCAGTTTGTTGGGCATTGGTGCCCCTAAATGAAGCTGAAGAGACCATACCATAGCCATTTTCCTTAAAATATATATTGGAATTATACCGCAATAAATCCGTTAAGGTCGCTCCGCTTTTTTGCTGAACGGAATCCCTTACAACGCTAACTTTTGTACCTTTTGAAAAATGAAGCAGTTTGGCATCGCTCAAAATCACCTCGTCCAAAACAATTATATTGTCCTTTTGCCCAAAAATCTGCCCAATGGACAACAGTCCTATAAAAAATAAAAATATTTGTTTTTTTTCCATACCCAAGAAGACCCTTTGCCCGAAGATCTATTCTATTTTAGTGATGAATATGGCAGGTCTCCTGACTTGCGTACTATCATTTACCTTCCCACCCGTATTATAGGGCAGTGGTATTTGAAGAAATGATAGCCTTCCATACAATATGGATTAAGCTCACAGTTGCGGGAACAGTTCCGGAGTTTCACCGAATTCCCTTTTAATCCTATCCCCTATACATTTGGGAATAGAAACCAAAATTCATTGCGAAACTACTACTTTTTTTTGGATGTACCACCGTCCTTTTTTTTGTTTAATTTATAGGCCAACCAAATGAAACCTACAATAAAATGCAAGACTATGACAGCGGCAATAATATATATTAAGGTGTTGGACTCTCCTCTCATAATTTTTATTTGCCCAAAAATAAATACTCTGGCAACAATAAATTATGACCATTGTTAGCCTTTAAGAAATTTTGATTCAAGAAATTAATACTACTTTTGAATTCTTAAACAAACCCTTAGACTTTTGAGAAAAGCCATTTTTTTTCTACTTTTTATATGCATTTGTTCTTGCAAACAGTCTAAAAAGGAGGCTGTTTCCAGCTCTGTTTTATCACAGCCCACAAACATAGATTATGCCCAAGGTTTTACCATTGAAAGAACATCGTCCGGTGTAACTATTATTACAGTAAGTTCTCCTTGGCCCGAATCTGAAGATAGTTTCACCTATGCCCTGGTGCCTGAGGAAAAATTACCGACAATAACACTGAACAGGGATGAATATAGCGCCATAATAGGGGTGCCGATAAAAAAAATGGTAGTTACCTCCACTACACATATACCGGCTCTGGAGGCATTGGAAGAAGCTGATAAATTGACAGGGTTTCCAGATACGGAATACGTATCTTCCCCGAAAACCAGAAAACGTATAAATGAGGGATTGGTGCAGGAATTGGGCAACAATGAATCCTTAAATTCCGAAATGGTGATTGCCTTAAATCCCGAAGTAGTGATTGGTTTTAGCATTAACCGTACAAATAAAGCTTATGAGACCATTCAAAGGTCTAATATTCCCGTTGTTTATAATGGCGATTGGACCGAAGAAACACCATTGGGAAAAGCGGAATGGATAAAGTTTTTTGCCCCCTTCTTTCAAAAGGAACAAAAGGCCGATAATATTTTCAAAACAATAGAGACTAATTACAACAATGCCAAGGCCATGGCTAAAAATACAGCCGATAAGCCTAAGGTATTAAGCGGAGCCTTATATAAGGATATATGGTATTTGCCTGGTGGAAAGAGTTGGGCCTCCAAATTTATAGAAGATGCCAATGCGGAATATTTATGGAAGAATACCGATTCAAACGGAAGCCTTTCCCTTAGTTTGGAAAGCGTAATAGAGCGGGCCAAGGATGCCGATTTCTGGATTTCCCCCTCACAATTTGGCAGTTATTCCGAACTAAAGGAGGCCAACCTTCATTATACACAGTTTGATGCATTCAGCAATAAGAAGGTGTACACCTATGCCAATTCCAAAGGGGAAACTGGGGGATTGCTCTTTTTTGAACTGGCACCCAACAGACCGGATTTGGTACTAAAAGACCTAATCCATATTTTTCACCCCGAGCTGCTTCCCAACTATATTCCGACCTTTTATAAACCCCTGGATTAAGTGCGGCAACTAAAATCATATAGAATCTATTTTATCCTACTGTTTTTGGTTATGGTGGTATGTTTTTTAGTGAACATCAGCCTAGGCTCCGTTTCCATTCCCTTTCAAGAAACATTGAGATCAATAATTGGCAAAACTACCCAAGTAGATTCTTGGAGCTATATTATTTGGAACTACCGAATTCCCAAAGCGTTTACCGCCATATTGGTGGGGAGTGGCTTGGCTTTGAGCGGGTTATTGATGCAGACCTTGTTTAGAAACCCCTTGGCCGGCCCCTTTGTACTGGGCATAAGCTCCGGAGCAAGTTTAGGAGCGGCCCTCTTAATATTGGGATCCTCCCTATTCACCGGAATATTTTCCTTGGGGATGGTAAATGACATTTCCTTGGCCTTGGCATCCAGTATCGGTAGCTTTATGGTTCTATTGGCGGTCATGGTAGTTGCTGTAAGGGTAAAGGACACCATGGCCTTACTGATCATAGGTCTCATGTTCGGCAGTATTACTACTGCCGTGGTGAGCGTGCTCTCCTATTTCTCCACCGCCGAAAAATTACAGCAATATGTATATTGGTCTTTTGGAAGTATCGGGGATTTATCCTGGAACCAACTGATACTGCTGTTGTTGATTGTAATGATCGGTGTTTTGATCAGTATTTTTTCCATAAAACCCTTGAACGCCCTATTACTGGGAGAAAGCTATGCCAAAAGTTTAGGGGTCAATATGAAGCGGTCCCGGTATTCCATAATTGTAGCCACGGGTCTTTTGGCAGGTGGTGTAACCGCTTTCGCAGGGCCCATTGCCTTCATAGGCCTGGCCGTGCCTCATTTGACGCGACAAATTTTCAACACCACCGATCATAAAATTTTGGTTCCGGCGGTATTGGTCTACGGTGCCATATTAATGCTCATCTGCGATACCATTGCCCAAATGCCCAATTCGGCCAGTGTTTTACCCATTAACGCCATAACATCCATTATTGGTGCACCTGTTGTTATTTGGCTGTTAATAAGGAAAAGGAAAATGATTTTTTAATCTCTTGACAATATTGGGCAGTACTAAAGTACCTTCAATAAAATAGTAGCGTAAAGAACAGCAAAAACCAATAACTTAGCAACCTAAAATTCACCTAAAAATAGATACTTTTACTCCACATATTGCCCTTAAAACGGAAAAACTAAGCATAGGTTATTCCAACGGCAAGCAACAATCCTGCATTGCCCGGGATATTAATTTTACCCTATTTAAAGGAGAACTCGCCTCCATAGTTGGCGTTAATGGGATTGGAAAATCAACCTTATTGCGCACACTTGGCAATGTACAGCCCAAATTGTCCGGCAAGATTACTTTGAACAAAGAGTCCTTGGAACATCATTCCATTCAAGAGCTGGCATCGGAAATTAGTGTGGTACTAACAGAACCCATCGCCTCCAAAAACCTAACGGTGTTGGAGCTGGTCAGTCTAGGTAGACAACCATACACCAATTGGCTGGGAACACTTACCAAAAAAGATAATGACAAAATATCCATGGCCCTGGACATGGTCCGTATTTCAGCATTAAAGTCCAAAAAATGCTATGAACTCAGTGACGGACAATTGCAGCGTGTAATGATCGCCAGGGCCATAGCCCAGGACACCCAGCTAATTTTACTGGATGAGCCTACGACGCATCTGGACCTATACCATAAGGTACAAATACTAAAATTACTCAAAACCATTGCCCACGAAACCAACAAGACTATCCTCTTTACCACCCATGAAATTGAAATTGCGATTCAGTTGTGCGATAAAATATTGATACTAAAAGAAAACCAGAGCAGCTTTGGATCTCCATGCGAATTGATACAAAAGAAAAGTTTTGAAAATCTGTTCCCTTTAGACACCATTACTTTCGATGCACAAACGGGTTCTTTTAGAGTTAATAAGTAATGAATGTCAAGATCACTTTTTTTTAACACAATCCACTATCTTTACTCCAAAGAACCTTATAAACATGAATGAATTGCTCCTATATATAATCTTTGCCCTTGTAGGCTTGGCAATAGGCTATTTTTTGGGAAATTATATCCAAAATCTAAAAACAAAATCCAGTCAAAGCGCCCTTTTGGAACGCGAACAACAATTGAGAGCAAACCTCAGCACCTTGGAGCAGAGGCTTATCGATGCCGAGGAGCAAAAAGCACAATTACAATCCGAAAAGGAGCAATTGGGGAATAAAATAGTCCGTTATCAGGCAGAAATGGAAAATTTGGACCTCAAAAATCGGGAACAAAAAGGGGAGGTAGAGAAATTACAGGAAAAATTTACCAAGGAATTCGAGAATCTGGCCAATAAAATTTTGGACGAGAAGAGCACCAAATTCACGGAACAGAACAGGGAGAACATTAAAAATATATTGACCCCCCTACAAGAGAAGATAATTCTTTTTGAGAAAAAGGTGGAGGACAGCCAAAAAGAAAGTGTAGGCATGCATTCCGCCCTCAAGGAACAATTGGCCAATCTTCAAACACAAAACCTTAAAATAACCCAAGAGGCGGAAAACCTTACCAAGGCCCTAAAAGGGGACAGTAAGATGCAGGGCAATTGGGGCGAATTGGTATTGGAACGCGTTCTGGAAAAGTCGGGCTTGGAAAAGGATCGTGAATATACGGTACAACAAAGTTTTACCCGAGAAGATGGAAGTCGGGTGCTACCCGATGTGATCATAAACCTGCCCGACGGCAAAAAGATGATCGTAGATTCCAAGGTCTCCCTTACGGATTATGAACGTTATGTAAATGCCGAGGATGAGCTAAAGGATAAATTCCTTAAAGATCATATCAATTCCCTCAGGAGGCATGTGGACCAACTATCAGCAAAAAAATATGAGGACCTTTATGAAATGGAGAGTCCGGATTTTGTACTTATGTTCGTTCCCATAGAACCTGCATTTGCCATTGCAATAAACAACGATAACAACCTGTACAACAAAGCTTTTGAGCAGAACATTATCATAGTAACCCCTTCCACCCTATTGGCTACCCTACGGACTATAGACACCATGTGGAACAATGAAAAACAGCAACGCAATGCCATTGAAATTGCCCGTCAGGCGGGAGCCTTATATGATAAGTTTGAAGGTTTTGTTGGCGATTTGATGAAGGTTGGCAAAAAAATGGATGAAGCAAAATCCGAATATAAGGGAGCTATGAACAAATTGGTCGACGGTAGGGGAAATATAATTACCAGTATAGAGAAATTAAAAAAAATGGGCGCCAAAGCAAAAAAATCCATTCCCGATTCTCTCCTGAAAAGAGCCGAGGATGATGATGACGGGAATGAAGAACCTTTAACCTTACTTTAGCTAACTTAAACATTAAGCATGAAAAAAATACTCGGATTTACCTTGCTAGGCCTGGTCCTAATTATGACTGCCTATTTTTTATTTGTATATTTTGTTCCCTATAGTGAAGGAATCCGCTCGGGAGAACTTATCAAAATAAGCCGTAAAGGAGTGCTTATAAAAACATGGGAGGGTGAAATAAGTCAAGGAATATCCGGAGCACAGATTTTCTCCTTTTCGGTTTTAAAGGACGATGTAATTGCCAAACTGAAGGAATATCAAGGTTCTTATGTTAAAGTAACCTATATAGAGCGCTACAGGACCTTCTTTTGGTTGGGAGATACCAAATATTTTGTCACTTCCGTAGAAAAGGAAAACTCCCCCCACTTAAATTAAAAACCATGGACGAATTTAAAAGTGCCAGACAATCCAGAGTCTCCATAACCCAATTAATGCTGCCGTCCCATTCCAATTTTGGGGGAAAAGTACACGGTGGCCACATATTAAACCTAATGGATCAAATAGCCTTTGCCTGTGCCTCAAAACACTCAAGAAAGTATTGCGTTACAGCATCGGTGAACAAGGTAGATTTTTTAAACCCCATTGAAGTTGGGGAATTAGTTACGTTAAAGGCCTCCGTAAATTATACAGGACGTACCTCCATGGTCATAGGTGTCCGGGTAGAATCCGAAAACGTAACCACTGGAAAAAGAAAACATTGTAATTCCTCCTATTTCACTATGGTAGCGAAGGATTCGGAGGGCCGAAGCACTCCTGTGCCCGGTCTGATCATTGAAGACGAACAGGGCGTTCGCAGGTTTGCACGTAGTGTTCAACGGAAAAAACAATCAATGTCTCGAAGCAGTCAATTTGAATCGTCCCAATTTAAAATGAATGACTACTTGAAGGATTTGGACCATGAAAATGTCAAAATAAATCTAGACCCCTCCTAATTTATTTGGGCCGCGGCCTCCTCGTCCAAGAACCAAATTAACTCCCCGGATGAAGGCGCTACCAAAGAAGCGGGATAGCTCTCATGGCCTTCCTCCCTCGCAATTATGGCCCTAACTTTTTCTGCCTTACTGCTGCCCGTCACCAAAAATGCTACCGTCTTCGCATTGTTTATTAGCTTCCCGGTAATGGTAATACGTCTTTGTCCCGAATCTGGATGAATTGCTACCTCGCAGTTATTCTTGGAGTCCCAAAGGCCTATTTCATGTGGAAAAATAGAAGCTGTATGTCCGTCATCGCCCATACCGAGAATAACCAAATCAAATTGAGGCATGTTGTCCACTATGGGCAATTCCTCCTCCAAGACCTTTCCATATCTTCCTGCCTCCAATTCCGGCAGATCTTCCCCATGCACTCGGTGAATATTATCTTTGGGAATATTGATCTTGGATAACAAGTGGTCTACCGTCATTTTATAGTTACTTTCCGGATCGGTAGGAGGAACACATCGTTCATCTCCCCAATACAAATGAACCGTAGACCAATCCACCTCCTTATAATGCTCTGCCATATAATCAAAGACCACCTTAGGCGTACTACCCCCGGACAAGGCGATATGGGTTGTAATATTCTCTGTGATAAGTGCTTCCAAATAATCGGAGAAGTTTTTGGCAACTTCCGTTTTCGTGGGAGATATATTAATATGCATCTATTATATTTTGTTTGATTAAAAATTACTTAATAACACAGAAACCGGGGTCATCGGCCAAGTTTTCACCCGGATTCCTCCACTTTAGGTCCCCTTCCAATAAACGGTCCGAATTGGTTGGACCCCAAACTCCCGAAGAATAGCCATATATGTTTACATCCGAACCATTCTTCCAGTAGTCCAATATGGGATCTACAAACTCCCATGCAGCTTCCACTTCATCCGCTCTGGCGTAAAGGGTTGCATCTCCCTGCATGGCATCCAACAACAATCTTTCATAAGCATCCATTACATTATTATCTGCCAGATTGGAATAGTAAAAGTCCAGATTGGCCCGTTCTACGGTAAAGCCCTGCCCGGGAACTTTCACCCCAAACTTAATAAGGATGCCTTCATCCGGTTGAATCCTTATGATCAACTGGTTGTCCTTGTTGTTCATATCAGAATTTTTGAACACTTGGTGGTGCGGTGATTTAAAATGAATTACCACTTCTGTTACCTTGGTAGGCATTCTTTTGGCGGTGCGCACATAGAAGGGGACATCTTTCCACCTCCAATTATCCACGAAAAATTTAATGGCGGCATAGGTCTCCGTTTTGGAGTTGGGATCAACACCTTCCTCTTCCCTATACCCCTTTACTTTTTTACCGTCTATTACGGATGACAAGTATTGTGCCCTTACCGTATTATTATACAAGGTTTCCTCATCGCGCATAATCCGCAATGATTTTAATGCCTTGACTTTTTCGTTCCTTATTTCCTGCGCACTGGCATCTATTGGTGGTTCCATTACTATTAAAGAGACAATTTGCAATAAATGGTTCTGGAACATATCGCGAAGCGCACCGGATTTATCATAATACCCGCCCCTTTTTTCCACACCAACACTTTCGGCATTGGTGATTTCTATATGGTGTATATAGTTTCTGTTCCAAAGTGGTTCAAAAATACTATTGGAGAAACGGGTTACCAATAAATTCTGTACCGTTTCCTTACCCAAATAATGGTCAATTCTATAGATCTGGGATTCCTTGAAATAGGTCTGCAAACCAATATTTAGTTCTTTGGCCGTCTCCAAACTATAACCAAATGGCTTCTCAACAATAATTCGCTTCCAGCCGTTGGTTTCGTCATTTAAACCTTGCTCGGAAAGATTTTTTGCAATTAGCTCATAAAGACTGGGTGGGGTCGACAGATAAAATATATAATTGCCCCCGGTACTGAATTTATCATTCAAGTCCGATATTCTAGTTGACAACTTACTGTATACCTTACCGTAATCATCCCCAAGATCCTCATAAAAAAACTTATCTGCAAAGGTGTCTATAAAATCTGTGGAGGCATCCTTTACCTTTTCCTTCAGGTAAGTGCTTTCCTGGACGACCTTCCTCCTAAACTCACCATCGGTCATGTTGCTCCTACTTACTCCCAATACCACAAAATTCTCAGGGAGTTGTTTTGCCTTGTACAAGTTAAATAAAGCCGGAACCAGCTTTCTAGCAGTTAAATCTCCTGATGCCCCAAAAATAACAAGCATTTGATTTGCTGTTTTGTTCATATTATAATTATTGGAAGTTTTGTTCAATTTGTTGGGAATTTAAAACTTTGGTTCTAAAAACCGTTTAATTGATTATTTTTGATTTTTAAATTATCATGCGAAGATAAAACTAATTTAGCTTATTCATTTATAAACAAGGACACTTAACAAAAGCCACTTTATTTTGTTAAATAACTTTAAGGAAAAAACATGGAAAACACATATGATTTTGGATTGATCGGCCTAGGCGTAATGGGACGTAATTTTATTTTAAATGTTGCGGACAATAACTTTTCGGCCATGGGATACGATCTGGATGATGAAAAAGTAAATGCACTGATCGAGGAAGGACAGGACACTAAAAGAGTGAATGCCTCCACAAATATCGAACATTTCGTACAATCCTTATCACAGCCTAGAAAAATAATGCTTTTAGTGCCTGCTGGTAAAATAGTGGACTCCGTAATTGAGAGCCTACTGCCTTATTTGGATAAAAACGACCTTATCATAGATGGTGGAAATTCTTTTTTTACCGATACAGATCGCAGGGAGACGTATTTACAGAGCAAAGGAATTCACTTTTTTGGTTCCGGCGTTTCCGGAGGAGCTAAGGGTGCTAGGCGAGGTCCCAGCATAATGCCAGGTGGAAACAAGGAAGCCTACAAGGAAGTACAACCAATTTTCGAGGCGGTTTCGGCCAAATTTAAAGGAGAACCCTGCGTTGCCTATCTGGGCCCTAAATCTGCCGGTAACTATGTGAAAATGGTGCATAATGGCATTGAGTACGGCCTAATGCAACTTACCTCCGAAATTTACGACCTTCTAAAAAAGGCAGGTAAGTACAATAATGATGAACTACATGCCATTTTCGATTCCTGGAACAAGGGAAGGTTACAATCCTTTTTAATAGAAATATCCGCCGAGATCTTTAAACAGGATGATGACAAGGGCGATGGCAGATTGGTAGACAAAATCTTGGATAAGGCCAAACAAAAGGGCACTGGTAAATGGACATCCCAAAATGCCATGGACCTGGGTATTCCCATCCCAAGCATAGATATAGCCGTGAGTATGAGGGAAATATCGGCCCTGAAAGAAGAAAGGGTATTGGCCGATAAGTTATACAATAGGCCAGAGCCAGCTATCATGGAAAAAAATGAAATGGCAAAATGGGCAGAGGAAGCACTTTACTTTTCCTTTATAACCACATACGCACAGGGACTCCATCAACTCGCAGACGCCTCCAAGGAATATGGTTATGATCTGGATCTTTCCGTAATAGCCAAAATTTGGAGAGCGGGATGTATTATCCGTGCTGGCTTGCTGGAAGACATATCCGCGGCCTTTACCAAGGACAAACAATTGCCCAACCTACTATTGTCTCCCCAGTTTGTTCCCAAGGTACAGTCTACCGTGGGGGCCACGAGAAATCTTGTTGCATATGGAGCAAAAAATGGTATCCCATTACCTGGTCTTTCCAACTCTCTGACGTATTTTGATGCCTACACCTCTGGAAGATTGCCCTTAAACCTTATTCAGGCGCAACGGGATCACTTTGGATCGCACACATATGAAAGAACAGATATGGAAGGTATCTTCCATACCGAATGGGAGTAACCTGATAAAATAATTCTTTGCTTTTACATTTTTTTGGGCTATTTTTAATACAAATTAAAAGTAGCCCAAAAAAATTAAGATGAGTGGAAGTATTCAGGACATGAACAATAGAGTGAATCAGAATCGCTCTCTTAAACCTTCCAATCGGGCACGGTTTAAGGAAAGCAATAGGGACAATATATATTCCGATTCCACGCCTGCCCTTACAAAACTGAACTTTAAGCAAGTATCCGAAATAGAATTAAAAAAAATAAAGGATAGGATAAAAAACTGGGCCCTAAAAGATCGCAACAGGGAAATGTTTATTTTTCTTATGGTAGCCCTAACACTAGTGGCAACCCTTATTGTTCTCTTCCAATAAACACGCACAGCCTTAAGTGACCTTTCCCGGCCTAGGACTGCTTTCTATATTTCCCCCGAAATGGTCATATCCCTTTTTCAATTACCTTCCATTACCCAACACCACTCAAAATCCAAAGAAAATTTCCGTAAGCCCCAAATTTTGGTGACACAACTTTCAACGTCAAAAAGAAGGAGGCTTTTAAATTGATATTTCCCCTGCTGACATTTACAACTGTTATTCATGCTTTTATTTTTATCGAAGCCGTAAGGTATATTTTTAGAATCTCAAATCAAGAAGACCGCAAAAAATAATAATACATACTAAGAGGGTTTTATATTGATTCTTAAAAATACCATTTACCGAAAAAACGGTGGCAATAAGAATGAAGTCCCATATTTTAATTTAATTTTACCCATTAAAATTTGGATCTATGAATCCTTCTGCCACTGGTTGGATAGATAAGTTTGGGTATCTGGTAAAGGACAACAACGACTATATCCACTCTTTTGAAGAATTATACGCCCTACTAAAAAGTACTGGATTTGTCTATGGGATCAATCTGGATATACCTCCTTTTATCATTAAAGAGGTTCCCCTGTCCGAGGATGAAAAGGCCAAGATCAATTTAATAACCGCGCTCTATTTTACCTATAAGCTCAAAAACAACGACCCCAATTTTGAGGCTTTCCTGGGTCATATCTTTATGTTCTATAAAGATTTGGGAATTAACAGAATTTCATTTTTGAACAAATTTCTTACTGGAAAGAAAACATCCTCCAAACTGGAAAACCTCTTAAACTCCAGAATCTACTTGGAGGACAATGTAATAAGCAAGACCTTTAATAACATCATAACCAATTCGCTGCTTTTTATAGACGTTCTTAGCTTTAAAAGATATCTAGAAGGTGAAACCGCAATAAAAGAATATGCCCAGGGTCTGGAACATATCACCATAAATATTACATATCACACCCTAAACTCCAAGGAGAAAAATAAAAATGATGAAAAACTAGCGCAACTTTTTGCCTCCTCCCTAACTTTTATTGAAAGCGCAAAACAGGACTTTGACGGCTCTTATAGAAATGAATTGGTCAACAAATATTCCCGTTCGGAAAATAGGTATTTTCTGGATGTTGCCTGCTTAACGGTATGGGAAGACCAGTCATTGGATTACACCGAATCCGACTTTATTTTTGGCCTGGGAAGGGACCTTGGTTTTGACCAAAATGAAATAGGAAAATCCCTGCAGGATGTTACTGGATTTTTTCAATTAAATACCGACAAAATACCCCATCTAAAAGATCACAATTTGGCTGTCCAATTTTACGATAGCATGTCCAAAATTGTAAACAAACTTATTCTCAGAAACAGCAAACGTCTACAAAAGGAACTTTCGGAAAGCAAGGAACTGGTTACCTTATTATCCAAATCAACAGTGAAGGACCTTAGTCCTGAAGAGAAGAAAAAAGTGCAAAATCAACTCCTGGATATTTTTAAAAGCATTCCTTCGCTAGCGATTTTCATACTTCCTGGTGGAGCAGTTTTATTACCTATATTCATTAAATTAATTCCAAAATTACTACCTTCCTCTTTTGACGACAACAGAGTTGAAGAATAGCCCAAAATTACCCAAAACCACTACTATAAGAAAAAACTATAGCATATATTTTTACAAGATAACTATATTAAAATCAATATATTACATAACATTATTCCAACCATAACTTAAAGTCTTTTACCCTCTCCCTACTTACTATGATTTCGGCCCCATTGAAGCGGTTTAATTTAATTTCCAACCTGGAATTGGTATAATAAACAATGTCTTTGATATGATTTATATTCACGTAGAATTTTCTACTTACCCGAAAAAAGGATTTGGGATGAAGTTCCGATTCCAAGTTTTCCAAGGTATGGTCCAGTAGATAATTTCTCCCCTCAATTGTGGATGCATAGGTACCTTTGTTTTCGCTGTAAAAACATTCGATATCCTCCGCATTGATAATTTTAAGATGTTGCCCCACACTAACCGTAAACCTCTTTTTGTATTCCCGCTCCACAGGATTTACCAACAACTTTTTTACATCTTCAAAATCGAGTGACATTTTTTGTTTTTCAGGCCTAAAAGTGAGGTACTTTTTTACGGCCATTTCCAGCTCTTCATCATCTATGGGTTTCAACAAATAATCAATGCTATTCAACTTAAATGCCTGTAGCGCATATTCATCATATGCCGTAGTAAAAATTACCGAACTTCGTATATCAACAGCTTCGAAAATCTCAAAGGACAATCCATCCGAAAGCTGGATATCCAAAAAGATCAAATCGGGATGTTCATTTTCCCGAAACCACACAATGGCTTCCTCTACAGAATAGAGCATAGTGGACACCCCTACCTTTAAATTGGTCAATAATCGCCCCAACCTTCTGGCGGCAGGTTTTTCATCTTCAATAATGATTGCATTCATTTTATGGCTTGCTTGGTTTTTATTCGACGCCCCCCGAAATCCCCTTATCCTTCTATGTAATTTCCACTTGGCCACTCTTGCCAATGTCTTGGGAAAATTCAGGTTCCAATTTAAGAAAGTAAAATTCCGGCCACCAAGGGGACTACCCCCCAAAGAACCGGATAAATCACTATTTGTATATAATGGCCAAAGAACATCCGCTTACTTTCCGCACTTAATACACCCTTCCAGCGCATGCTTATCCATTTCCATTGGTTGCACTTTTAAGTTTCCCTCCCAGTTTTTTGCATGATTTTTTTTATCTGCTTCCCTTTCCCATCTTTTTACGAAATCCAACCCAGCACCAAAGATTCTAAGGTACTCTACAAACACAATGATCCAGGTAGCAACAGGTACCACAGCAAAAATCCAGATAACTGTGCTTGAAGCATTTTTACTGGATAAAAAATAGACAACACCCAGACTCCCCAAAGTAATAAGGCAAACCGTCCCTACAAACCAATAAAACTCTTTAATCAATTTCACTTTTTTCCTAGCATATAATTCCTTGGCACTACGAAAACCCTCCATTACCTGTATTTTTTGGATTCCTGTTTCTCTTTCTCCATATACCTTTGGATCTGCCTTTCTTCCCACTCTTTGTTGAAAAATGGATTATACGAAAAGACATTTAAACCATGAAACAATAAGCCTATCCCCCAAAACAACCAAACCGCAAAAGTTCCAAAATCCCAAAACGCCTCCAGCATGGTATCGCCATTGTTTTTATCACCAATAATCTTGGCTGTTGTAATAAATACGTTTACAGCCAGATACACCACAAGGTGAACATAAAACCCCTTCAATTCTGCCACCTGTTTTTTGGCGCGCTCCAATTTATTCTCCCTATCAAAATCCATTATTCCCATCTGTTTTTCCTGTCATCCTCCTTCATATACTCCTTAATTTTCCTTTCCTCCCAATTCTTTCCGAAGAAAGAGTCCAGACCAAATACTTTTATTGCATGAAATACCAACCCAATCCCCCAGCCAAATGCCGCCCACAGAAACCAAGGGTGCCGCCATTGATCGACCCAGTAGTTAAGGGCCGCTAGAAACCCTATAAAAACAGAATAGGACATTAGACTCATATAGAACTTTTTAATTGCCCCAACCCTTTCTTTGGCCCTGAAATACTTGTTCTCTTTTTCTAAATTTTCCATGATTTATTTTTAATTCAAAATTAGCGGCCCGCCCTTGTTTTTTCAAAAACAAACTAATGAAATGTTGATTTTATAGGATGGACCGTAACCCTAAAAATTTTCATCCTCCATATACTTTTTAATTTTCCTTTCCTCCCAGCCTTTCCCCAATAGCGGATTATAACCAAAGACCTCCATACCATGGACCACCACCCCAAATCCCCACCCTACCGCAGGAAAGAGCACCCACGGAAAACTTGTGGTGCTATAATTGACTATAATCAAGATGGGCAGTACCAAGCAATAGGATATTAGATTACCGTAAAAGCCCTTTATAGCTTCTACTTGTTCCTTGGCTTTCAGATAGCGTTTATCCTCCAAAAAAGATTCATGCATTTCCTTAACCCCTATTCTTTCCATAAGTATCGGGAGCTTGACCGTAAATTCCGAAGCAGATTTTTCAATTTGAACCCTCTTAATGGATAAAATCTGGTACCGTTCCCGTATATTCCTGAGTCCAACCCCACTACTCTTTCCAACAACCTGCTTCTCCTGCAGATTATTAGATATACAGAGCATTCCACCCTCCTCATAGACACGTATCCGCAAGGGCCTTTCAACCGTTACCACGTTGTGTTTAACTGCGTTTTCCAATAGGAGCTGTAGGGAGAGGGGAACTATTTTTGCCGCAGTATCACTGCACTTCCCAGGGATATCAAACACTATACTATCCTCAAATCTCATTTTCAACAACCTCACATAAGTCTCGGCAAAGGCAAGCTCTTCATCTACGGTTACCAAATCCTTGTTCTTCTGCTCCAGGACATATCGGTACACCTTGGAAAGGGAGGTTGTAAATTTTTGCGCCTGTAGGGGATCCTCCTCAATTAAACTGGTAAGCACATTTAAACTATTGAACAGGAAGTGTGGATCCAACTGGTTCTTTAAAGCATCAAACTTGGCAGAGGCCGTACCTGCAATTATTTTCTGCTCCTTAACCTTGTTCTCTTGCCGATGTTTAAAAAACCAAGCCAAATAAAACAATGCGGAAATTAAAACAGCCAACAATAACGATATTTTGTAGTGCCCAGGCTCCTCATTTACCAAAAAATCCGAAATAGGCATTTTCCCAATTACTACCTTAAGGATTACACGGGAAACGAATATACCCGCCAAAGAGAACGCAATATTACCAGAGAATCCAATCAACAAGTGTCTCCCCCTGTACATTTGCTGATCATATTTTATTATAAGAAATTGAATCCAATACGCATTCACCAAATAAAGGATTACCGTAAAAATCATATTGGTGCCGTACTCTTGAAGAGCCCTCTGTACATTAAAGCCTTCGTTAAATTTCCCCATAAAAAAGAAAACGGCGAGAAAAACAAAATATAATAAAGTCCCTACAAAAAGTGCATTCCCCAAATGTTTAATGAATCGTATCATTCAGCCTTATTTGTAATCCACCATATTAAAACCCTGTAAATTCAACTTAGCGTTATTGACACAATGGATCCCTCTTGGCTTAAAGTTAGGAAAAAGTTCCCACGAAGGTTCATTATCCACTGGAATATAAAGGTGACCATTTTCAGAATACAAAGTTGCCGGTACAAATGCTTTTGACACCTTTTTAGATTGTCTACTGTATTGATCCATAATGTAAAAAATAGAGTTATCTACTAATTTACTTTCACTATGGGCCGCCACCAATTCATTGACAACGGTCGCTAAAATTATCAATATGACTTTATGCATAGCCAATTCTTTCGTAAGTTTTTCACTGGACAAATGTGATTTAAAAAAAAGTGGATAGAAAATAGGTTCTACCGAATTGTAGATTTCACGGGATGGATTGAAGATGGTATTACCACAAACATAAAAGAGGACGCACCCCTACGTCCTCTTTTGAAGTTTTAAAAAATAGTTTCGTTTTGCAAAACGTATTTTTCAAGTCTTAACTTATGAATTATAAAATTAACATTTATTCCCCTACGAAACACCCTTTTTTGAAAAAAAATTAACTCAAATCGTAAACCCGATTCCAAGCATGCCCTGACAAAGTACACATGCAAACTGTTTGTTTGCAAATATACCTTAAGTAAAGAATTCATCAAATATTACACCCCATTTGAAAGTTGAAGAGTTTAGCCTGGAATTTTTTGTTTCAGAATTGTTCTGCAAAAGTGGAATCCTATCAAATAAAAAGAGGACGCACCCCTACGTCCTCTTTTAAAAGTTAAAAAATAGGTTTTTTTACCAAATAACTTATTCTTTAAGTCTTACTTATGAATACTAAATTTAGCAAATATTTTAATGCGAGGGGTGCTTTTTATCATAAAATATTGACTCAGTCCATATTTACAACCACCCAATGCCATATTCCACACTACACTCCGGATGGCTTAAAATTTCACTTTACGTTATAACCTTTAAAAAATTATATTTAAACTATTTAGCAGAAAAGGTAAAATCGGGAAGTCTAATAATCTCACCACCCTTAAGTGCCGACTCATGCGCCAGAATCCCAACACATGTAATATTGGCAGACTGCTGGGCATTGGGGTAAGGCGCTTTTTCCAGAACAAGTGCATTTACAAATTCGTGCACCAGGTGCGGATGGGACCCTCCGTGACCCGCCCCTTGTGTAAACGACAGGTGTTGGTGCTCATCGGAATCATACACTCCCTGGGTAGTAAAATGTTGTATTTCTTCAGGTAACAATTTTGCGAAATCCGGACTTTCCACTTCTTCCGGAATTTCAGGCTCCGGCTTCTTGGCCGTATGTACCACTAGAGGTTTCCCCTCAATCAATGGCCATTCCACCGATTTTTTTGAACCATAGACCTCAAAGCTTTCCCTGTACTGCCTGGCCACATCAAACAATGAACGATACACCTGTGCGCTTAAATCCGAATTTCGAAATTTAATATGTGTAGTTTCCACTGCAAACGGAGAGTTGTAGTGCGGTATCAACTCCTCGCGTATGGTTCCGGACCCAAAACAGGAAACGTACTCGGCCTCCCCTCTTGTAAGGGCTAGAACAGGGCCTACGCAATGCGTTGCGTAATGCATAGGTGGCAAACCGGGCCAGTAGTTCGGCCAGCCGTCCATATCCTGCTGATGACTGGCTTTAAGAAATTGTATTTTACCCAATTCTCCATGGTCAAATAATTCCTTCATAAATAGAAACTCCCTAGCATAGACTACGGTTTCCATCATCATATAGGTGAGGCCAGTTTCCTGTGTTAGACGAACAATTTCCTCACATTCCTCTACAGTAGTTGCCATAGGCACGGTACATGCTACATGCTTACCTGCCCTTAACGCTTTTATGGATTGTATTCCATGATCGGGAATAGGCGTATTGATATGCACGGCATCTATTTCCGGATCCAGCAACAATTCATCATAGGAAGTATATCTTTTTTCGATATTGAACGCATCTGCCAGTGCTTTTAGCTTATCTGGATTCCGTTGCGATATAGCTATCAAATTAGCGTTTGGATGCTTTTGATAGATTGGAATAAATTCCGCACCAAACCCCAGACCTACTATGGCGATGTTTACTTTCTTACTACTCATCTTATGTTATATTTAATTAAATGTCCTTTTTAAAAAATCAATTCCCTGTGAGGCGAATTCGCCCTGACTCTTCGCCATATTTTTCCAAATGCACACGGCTCCAGCCAACTCTTTGATCTCCGGGGTGAAACTTTCAATGACGATTGCCCCTTTATATTCAATGGCCTTCAACCCTTCGGCAAAATCGGTCCAAGGGGTCAATCCAGTCCCAGGAACTCCCCTATGGTTCTCCGAAACCTGCACATGAAGCAATTTATCGCCTACCAACTTTATAGCTTCGGCAATGTTACTTTCCTCAATAGTCATGTGAAAACCATCAAGTAAAACTTTAGCACATTTATGGTTAACATCTCCAATAAAACGCATTACATCCTCCGCAGTGTTGATTAAGTCGGACTCAAAACGGTTTAATGGTTCCAAGGCAACGGAGACCCCGTAATCCTGAGCCATTGTGCAAACCTTGGATACATTGCGTACCGCTAGGTCCCATTCCTGTTTCCGTTCTTCCCCGGGAAGCATTCTTGCCTTGCCCACAGCTGCATACATAGGACCTGCCAAAAAATCCACCCCCCACAAATTACACAATTGAAAACACTGTTCTATGTAATTGAAGCAGTTTTGATGAACTGCCGTATCCTTATGGGTCAGATCTTTTGTTGAGCCAAAGGCACCACAAACGATTGCTTGCAACCCATTGTGATCCAATGCCCTTTTTATAGCCTGTCCATCTATCAATTCAGGATCCTCCACTGGTATTTCCACCAAATCGAACCCCATCTTTTTAATTTTTGGAAACAAGGCTACGGATTTGGTATTAAAAGGTGATTCCCAAAGCCAGGTACTTACACCGTATTTTATATCGCTGATCATTATACAAGTTTTACTTTAAACAAAATATTGCAATAAATTATTTTACAACTATTTACTATAAATAATTGTATTTTATTTTACCACTCAATCCCCTTGGACCACCTTCATGACCCCTTGCATAATTCGCCAGTGCCCGGGAAAAGTGCAGATAAAAGGATAATCACCTGGTTCTTCGGGAGCTGTAAACTTTAGTACAACCTTTTCTTCAGGGTTTATAATGGCAGTGGCATAAAGCACTTCTGGCATTTCCGGAACATAATTTTTTTGTGCACCATCGGGATCCATTGCCAATTTATCCGCAGCCATACCTACCTTTTCCTTTTCTCCCACCTTGGTTATAACCAGGTTGTGTTGCATAAAATCGGTATTCTCAAATACAATTTCAACAGGTTTCCCAGCCACTGCAACAAACTCGGTGAGATCATATTTCATCTCATTTTTAATGGTTTTGATATTAATTACCAAAGCGTTGGAATTACTGTCCAGGTCATCATCCAATGCCAATTCAACCTCATTCATATAGGTTTCGACCAAAAGTTGGGACAAGGATTTATCTGCAAAAACGTTTTTTACAGTATTGGAGTAGTCCGATTCCACTTCATATTTCCAATCCCCGGCCAACGAAACGCTAAACTGCCCAACTTTTAGGGACATCTGCTCCTTTTTGCCCCAGATACCACCTCCGCCACCAGTATCCTCGACTCTGACGGCAATGGAATTACTTCCTGCTTTCAATACCCCGGATGGAATTTTGTACACCCTTTGCTCCTGATAATCCTTTTCTATACCACCCACCAAAATACCGTTTACATACACCTTGTCCGAATCATCTACAGGCCCCAAGGAAATAGTACCGGACTTGGCCGCTTCGTTGGACGGCACTTCCACATTTTTACGAAACCAAATTATACCATCTATCTGCAATCCTGCATCTTCTATCAACTGCGGTAGACGCATGGTTTCCCAATTGGAATCATCTAGGTCTGCCGCTTCTCTTTGACTTTCGTTAAACTGTCCCATTTCAAAATTGGGATTGGCAGCTAGGAATGCCGTAATGAATCCCTGATGATGTTTACTTCCCGCCGCATAAAGTGCCTTTGCCAACCAATCATCGGCCAACACTTGCTGGTTCTCGCTTAAAAGAAACAACTTCTTCCCTATTTCCACATTAGGTTCCCGGTCCGCAAAATAAATAAGCGTCGCCAATTGCACCTCAGGATCCTTATCCATCAATAAATTGGACTCCAAAAGCAATGCATCTGTTGTTTCATTTTTAGGCAAAATCTGTATGGCTGCTCTTCGAACCGCTCCAGATGGATGATTCAATGCAGCTTTCGCTACTTGAATAGCTTCGGCATTTGAGGGAATAACCCCTAATCCATTAAGTGTCCATAAAGCGTGTAAGGCACTTGGGTTAAGCCCCAAGTCGTCCACTTCCCTATTCTTCACCAAGGATATGAGTTCGGGCACTACGGCCTTATCTCCATTTTCAACCAATAAACGCTGGGCGGTCATACGCCAAAACATATTATCACTGGATAAGGCCTCTACCAAGCCCTTTGAATCCTCCCGATCCAAAGTCATGGTTGTATTTGCTTCCGCATCTTTGGGCATAATACGCCAAATACGCCCCCTGGATTTATCGCGTAAAGGATTCTCATAGGCATTCCCCAGTCCATTCACAGCATCATACCCACCTCTTTCTACCCGGGGAGTCGGATTGTGTTGAATAATAAAATTATACCAGTCCAATACCCAAACGGCACCTTCCGGTCCTACCTTGGCCTCCACCGGGGAAAACCATTCATCAGAGCTGGCCATTAAATTGCCCCCATCCTTTTCCAAAAATCCAGCGCCTTCTTTTTCAATTTTAGCAATATGGACTACACCTCCAGTAGGTTCGCATACAAAGGCATACTTATTCCAATACTGCTCGGGAAAGCCACGGGCCGTGTAAAAATGATGTCCGGCCGCAGCCGTGAAACCACCAAAAACATCAACTTGCCGAACGTTTTGGGTAATGGGCAACATGGCGTAATGGCCATCTATTTTTGCACTTCCTTCCAAGGAAATTCCTGCCACATCCTTTAAGCTCTTATTGGGTATGCCCATAAAAACACTATGGGTATTATTGGCCGTGGAAGCAAAAATGGAATTATCCTCTGTTATCCCCAACCCCCAAGTATTGTTACTGGTATTGGTCAACAATTCAAAATTGCCAAAGTCACTATTGAATCGATATATACCTTTACTAAGTTCGAAATATTCACCGGAAATAGTACCCTTAAATCCTGAATACCCAACAACTCCATAAATATTGTTATCAATACCACGTTGAAGGTTGGAAGGCCCTGCATGGGTATCATAAACACCCCAGCCATCGATTGCTACCTCCTTCACATCCGCTCTGTCATCCCCATCTGTATCCTTTAGAAACAAGAAATATGGGGCTTGGGAAACCAAAATACCCCCATTTACAAAGGTAAAACTCGTTGGTATATTTAGTTTATCCGCGAATACCGTAAACTTGTCAGCTTTGCCATCCCCATCGGTATCTTCACAAATTTTAATGCGGTCGTCCCCACTGCCTTTATCGTCGCGCACCGTGTTGGGATAGTCAACAGTCTCTATTACCCATAGCCTACCTTTCTCATCCCAATTCATTGCTATGGGATTAATTATATCGGGCTCGGAGGCAAATAGTTCCAACTTAAAGCCCGAAGGGACTTGAATTAATTTTGCCGATTCTTCCGGCGATAAAGGCAACTGATATTTAGGGGCAGGATCCCTTTTCTCATAATTGGGAATATTGGCCATTTCCTTATATTCCAGTGTTGGAATATCCTTAACGAATTCTTCCCAATTCTTTTTTACCTGATCGGCCACTGCCCATAGAATACCCTCCTTAATAAGATTTTGAAACCCAGGTTCACTCCATGTTCTTTCATCATGCCCATAAGCCGTGTAGAATACCTTGCCCTTACCAAATTGTTTTACCCATGTCCAAGGCTCATGATGTTCCCCATCCACCCTTTCCATCAAAACAGTAATATCACTGGCCAATTTATCATGAACATAGGTTTCGTCCCATGTTGAAAATTCTTCAAACTTTTGCATGATAGGATGCGATTTTTCAATAATCTTGGCAGTGAAAGTATCCGTACCGTGGGTTTTAAATTGCCCCCCTACCAAGTCTACATATTCTTCGGACTCCTTAAAACAAAAACTTGCACAGTGAATTGGTACAAATGCATGCCCCGCGGCGACATAATCCAGCAAGGCTTTTTCCTGCTCCGGAAACCTACCTTCATGATTGGCGTAAATTATTACACCGTCATAGCGTTCTAAGTTTTCAGGATTAAGGTCCTCCACCGCTTCGGTATAGGTAACATTTATACCGCTTTTGGTCAGTGCAGAAGCTAAAATTGGCATATAGGACCTAGAGTTATGGTGTTCCTGTGAATGCCCAAGGAACAGCATCTCTATCCGCCTAGGCTCATCGTCTTTCTTTTTCTTTTCAGAGGGATTACAGCCTATAATACTTGTAACTATAATAAGTAAACAAAAAAAACGTGCCGGTATGGTTTTCATGATTTAGTGTATTTAAGTTCAACAATTATAACGATTATTCGGGCACTAAGAATACTCTATCTTATCTACAATCGACTGTATTATATCATTCATTAAGTATTTTGACTATATTTATAGATAAATTATTACACAATCAAGGTATCTACCTAAGATTGGTGTGCTTACAACTTAGTAAATAAATCCTGGTCCCCACGTGAAATCCGCATTACAAAAATCGCCCATTCCCAAATCCCATGCCTTTGTGGCCAAATTGTTGAGACAGCCCAATTTTGACCCTATTTGGCATTTCCACCCCGAATATCAGCTATTTATGGTATTAAAAGGTAGTGGTACCCGATTTATAGGTGACCACGTTAAGCATTTCAAAGAGGGCGATATTACCTTTACCGGGCCAAATTTGCCCCATATGTGGCGCAGCGACAATGAAGGATATGTTGTTGAGGAAAGTTTATGGTCTGAGGGTATCGTAGTTTACTTTCATGAGGATTTCATTGGCCATAGCTTATTGCAAAAAGAAGAAATGATTAAACTGAGACAATTATTTCAAAGAAGTTTAAGGGGGTTGGATGTGACTGGGAAAACCGCCAAATCTATCGGTAGTATGTTAACCAACCTTATTCAGCTTGAAGGTATGGAGAGTGTTCTGGAATTGTTTAAAATCCTAAACTGTATTGCCAACACAACAGAAACTATTCCATTGGCCAGCCCGGGATATACCAACTCCTTAAAGGAGGCCGATACCGAAAGAATGAACAATGTACATGCCTATGTTATGAAAAATTTCAAAGGCAAAATAGAACTGGGTACGGTTGCCTCTTTGGCCAACATGACCCCTACCTCCTTTAGCAGATACTTTAAGATCCATGCCAACAAGACTTTCTCCGAGTTTTTAAGTGAAATTAGAATCGGCTACGCCTGCAAATTACTTATCGAGAACAAAATGAATATTGGCCAGGCCTGCTACGAGAGCGGCTTTCAAACCCTGTCCAACTTCAACAAACAGTTCAAGGCAATTACCAAAAGGACCCCATTGGCCTACAAAAAGGAGTATGGCCCATTAACAAAATAGGTGGCCACAGACCGGTCATTTTTTTTGGATAAATATTACTTTAATTAAAGTAATTTTGCGCTATGGTAAGAAACATACAGCTTAGGACCACTTTATTGGAAGAATCGGTAGAGGATATCCTACGAAAGAAAGCTTCAAAATATTTGGGAATTCCCTTGGAGGAAATTTCTATGGTGAACGTACTGCGTAAATCGATCGATGCCCGTAAACCTACCATATATTTCAATTACAAGGTTTCTGTATATATCAATGAAGCTGCTCCTAAAAACATGGAGTACAAGTTTAATTACAAGGATGTTTCCAAAGCCAAAAAAATACACATTATCGGTTTTGGACCTGCTGGGATGTACGCTGCGCTCCGATGTATAGAATTGGGATATAGACCCGTTGTCCTGGAAAGAGGAAAAAATGTTAAGGACCGTAGACGGGACCTAAAGGCCATCAATAGGGACCATCAAGTAAATGAAGACTCCAATTATTGTTTTGGCGAAGGAGGTGCCGGCACCTATTCGGACGGCAAATTGTACACCCGGAGCCTTAAGAGAGGGGATGTAAGGCGAATTTTTGAAAATTTGGTATATCACGGGGCCACAGAGCAAATTCTCATTGATGCCCACCCACATATCGGCACCAATAAATTGCCCAAGCTTGTGCAAAATATTAGGGAGACCATTATAAAATATGGTGGTGAAATACACTTTCAAACAAAGGTTGCCGATTTTAACATTATCAAGAATACCATAAAGGCCATTATACTACAAGATGGCACCGAAATGCCGGCAGAAAGGGTAATTTTGGCTACGGGCCATTCGGCCAGGGATATCTATTATTTACTGAACAATAAAAAAATAGCCTTACAGGCCAAGTCATTTGCCATGGGGGTACGGGTAGAACACCCTCAACATATTATAGATAGCATACAATACCACTGCAAAGGACAAAGGAACGAATTGCTCCCTGCCGCCGCCTATAGTCTGGTGGAACAAGTAAAGGACCGGGGGGTGTACTCGTTCTGTATGTGCCCTGGTGGATTTATAGTACCCGCAGCTACCGCGCCGGGAGAAGTAGTCGTAAATGGTATGTCGCCTTCCAAACGCAATAACTTATTTGCCAATTCCGGTATTGTCGTAGAAATAAATGTCGATATCGATATTCACAAATACGAGCACTATGGCCCGCTGAAGGGCTTGGAATATCAAAAGGATTTGGAGCGACTTGCTTTTACATCGGGGGGGCGGACACAAACGGCGCCTGCACAGCGGCTTACCGACTTTGTTGAAGGCAAACTATCCAACGACCTTAATGCCACCTCCTATCAGCCAGGTTTGAAATCTGCTCCACTACATTCCCTTTTACCCAAATTAATTGGCAGCAGGCTACGCTCGGGATTTACAGCTTTTGGGGAAAAAATGAAAGGCTATTACACTTCTGAGGCCAATGTGGTGGGGGTTGAATCACGGACCTCCTCCCCTGTAAATATACCGCGAAATAAAAACTTGGAACATCCGGAAATAAAAGGACTCTTTCCTTGTGGGGAAGGTGGTGGTTACGCCGGGGGCATTGTGTCGGCAGCCATGGATGGGGAGCGTTGTGCAGAAGCTGCAGTTGCTGGATTGTAAGGTCTATTTTTTGAATTAAACGGTTTATCCAAACTAATCCACTACCTTTGCCGCTTATTTTACATACTACATGACATTCAAAGAATTAGGTATTATAGAGCCTATCCTAAAAGCCCTGACGGCTGAAGGCTACACAAATCCAACTCCAATACAGGAAAAATCCATACCCATTTTATTAAAAGGAAAGGATCTATTGGGTTGCGCACAAACTGGTACCGGTAAAACAGCGGCCTTCTCCATTCCCATCATTCAACAATTGGTGATGGACAGGGAAACCGATCAGCGACAAAGAAAAATAAGAACCTTGGTGGTAACACCAACGCGGGAATTGGCCATACAGATAGGGGAAAATTTCACCTCCTACTCCCGGTTCACAGGAATAAAAAACACCGTTATTTTCGGGGGGATTAAACAGGGAAGGCAAACAGACGCCCTTAGAAAAGGAGTGGATGTACTTATAGCTACTCCGGGAAGGCTATTGGACTTGATGAACCAAGGCTTTATTTCTTTAAAGGATATTAAATATGCCGTATTGGATGAGGCCGATCAAATGTTGGACATGGGCTTTATCCACGATATTAAAAAGATAATCGCC
The DNA here is from genome assembly GCF_030291335.1 of Arenibacter flavimaris. Taxonomy (NCBI): domain Bacteria; kingdom Pseudomonadati; phylum Bacteroidota; class Flavobacteriia; order Flavobacteriales; family Flavobacteriaceae; genus Arenibacter; species Arenibacter flavimaris. The sequence continues at coordinate 134,156 of NZ_JASWIM010000006.1, read as the reverse complement.
AAACTACCGGAAAACAGACAATCACTTTTTTTCTCCGCTACCATGCCACCCGCCATTGTGGAACTCTCAAAGAAAATATTGGGGGACTTTGAACGCGTAACGATAAAACCTCAACAAGCAACAGCGGAAAAGGTAGAACAGGGAGTTTATTTTGTTACCAAAAAAAATAAGCCCAACCTCCTGATCCATCTTTTGGAAAAGGAACCAAATGATTCTGCCCTTGTTTTTTCACGGACCAAGCACGGTGCCAACAAAATAGTAAAACAGCTTGCCAAAGCCGATATTAAGTCCGATGCCATACACGGCAACAAATCGCAAAATGCTCGTCAAAAAGCCCTGGGCGATTTTAAGGATGGGGAACTAAAGGTCCTTATTGCAACCGATATTGCGGCTAGGGGAATAGATGTTGAAGAACTTTCCCTAGTGATTAATTATGACCTCCCCAATGTTCCGGAAACATACGTGCATCGTATAGGTAGAACCGGTAGGGCTAGCGCCAGTGGGGTTGCATTGTCATTTTGTGATGCTGAAGAGCGACCTTATCTAAAGGATATTCAAAAACTAATAAACCAGCAGGTACCCGTTATAACCGATCATCCCTTCGTGGATGATGGATCGGAAGAGATTCCTTTGGAAGAGAAAAAGCATCACCATAATAGGCAAAAACAAAGGACTGGACACTCCAATCCCAGGGGAGGCAGAAATAACAATCGCAACAGGAACAGAAATAATAGACCAAAAAGGGATTGATCTCAAATGATCAGTTCCCCCTTTTCTTTTATTTCTGTGATATTTACCCCGAAAGGATTAGTAGGTATATAAAAAAATCAGGATATTTATTCTTTTAAAAGATCAACTCTTAAAGTCTAAAAATAATTATCCAATGAAAAACATATTTACTACCCTATTAGTGGGGTTGGCCCTATTTTCAATTCCAGCTTACACATTTTCCCAAACCACCAACCTTATCAGTTTCAATATTAAGTATGACAATACATCTGATACCATAAACAGTTGGAACAAACGTAGGGCGTCAATGGCAACATTAATTAAGCACTATGATGCCGACATCATAGGTATACAGGAAGGCCTGCACCGCCAAGTTGATTACCTAAATAATGCCCTCGATGGTTATACCTATGTGGGAGTGGGACGGGACGATGGTCAGCAAAAAGGTGAATACTCGGCAATTTTTTACAATAGCAACAAATTTAAAGTACTGAAAGCGAATACCTTCTGGTTGTCCGAAACCCCTGAAAAAGTATCGGTAGGTTGGGATGCATCTATGGAGAGAATCTGCACCTATGCCTTATTTGAAAATTTAACGACCAAAAAACAATTTTGGGTCTTTAACACGCATTTTGATCACAGGGGTAAGCTGGCGAGAGTAAATTCGGCCCAACTCATTTATAAAAATATAAGGGAAATAAATACCTCCGACCTACCTGTGATATTAATGGGAGATTTAAATTTAACCCCTGACACCGAGCCTATTCAATTCTTAAAAAAGAACCTAACAGATGCCATGGAAATTTCACAAAAACCTTTCTATGGACCCATTGGTTCTTTTAATGGTTTTGATCAGGACAGAATTATGGAGAATAGAATAGACTATATCTTTGTAAACAAAATTGACGTTCTGTCCTATACCCATATTGATGACAGAATGCCCAACAATATGCATATATCGGATCATTTACCCGTATTGATGACAATGAAGGATTAAGTTATGCCTGAGTATTTGACCCATAAAGCACCGCTTATAACATGTATACCCCATCCCATTATAAAAACGAAAACCTGGATGAAGTTCGGGATTTCCTGAAGCAAAACAGCTTTGGTATTTTGGTCAACCAAACCGATGGCCGCCCCTGGGCCACACATATCCCATTGGAATTGGATAGAGATGACAAAGGCATGGATATACTGGTGGGTCATATCGCCAAGGCCAATCCCCAATGGAAATCATTCGTTGAAAATGAAGAAGTCTTAGCCATTTTCAATGGTCCGCATAGCTACGTTTCCTCTTCTTGGTACAAGCAAGAGGAAGTACCCACATGGAACTATATAGCGGTACACGTCTACGGTAAAATACAGATATTGAATGAAAGAGCGGTCTTGGACTCCCTTCATAAATTAGTGGACAAATACGAGAAAGAATCCACTAATCCGGTTTCAATCCATAATTTGTCCCACAAGACGATGAGGCAGATTAAGGGTATTGTTGGATTTCAAATCAACATATCGGATATTCAAGCAACCTATAAGTTATCACAGACAAGGCCTGAGGACCATCCAAAAATAATGGGGGAATTGCTAAAGACCAAGAATCCAGGTTCGCATGGGATTGCCATTAGGATAAAGCAAAAAAAATAACAACAGAGTAGTATTTAATATTTTTATACACATATTAGAAAATGAATCTGGATAGAGAAAAGCAGCTTGCAGCCAAAGAAGCCGTAAAATATGTTAAAAGTGGAATGACCGTAGGTTTGGGCACAGGTTCCACCGCAGCACACATGGTTAAAGAATTGGGTAATCTGGTACAAACAGGACTGGAAATTGTTGGGGTACCTTCCTCTGAAAACACTAAAAAATTGGCAACGGAATTAGGGATACCCCTTACTACCTTGGAAAAAACCAAAACCATTGATGTTTATATTGATGGTGCCGATGAATTTGATCCCTATATGCAACTTATAAAAGGGGGCGGTGGTGCCTTGTTAAGGGAAAAAATATTAACCTTCAATTCGGATTTGGTCATCATAATTGCCGATTCACAAAAAGAGGTAAAAAGGTTGGGCGATTTTAAATTACCCGTGGAAACCATACCTTTTGCCACTAAAAAAATTGAGCAGTTGCTCAAAAAAATGGGGTTACAGCCGAAATTAAGAGAAAAGGATGGGAGTAACTTTGTCACCGATGAGGGTAATTTTATTTTGGATCTTAATATTGTACACGTTTCAAATATCCAATTATTGGAAAGCGAACTAAAACAGATTCCGGGGGTTGTAGAGACCGGCTTATTTTTGGATATGGCCGATATCATAATAATAGGAAAAGGGGAAACTACAATTACCTTAAAAAAGTAAGTATATCCTATTGGATAAGGATTTACACATGCATGTTGATTCATCATCCTTATAAAACCAAAAGCCTATAATAACCGTTATAGGATTTTATTCTTTTTATTAAAAAGTGGGGTCGATTTATCAAATCCATATCATACACCAGATTATTAACCCTGCATTAAAATACTACCAAAAGCTAATATGGCCATAAGTTTAATTTGAACCATATTTTGTACTGAATAAATAGATCCCAAAATAGGCATGGAAACAGAACGAATACAGCCCACTGGTGCCGTAGACAGACTAAATTTATCCAAGCTCCGAATCGACCTTTTTAAATAGTGTGCAAATGTTTCAACAGATGCTCCTTAAAGGATTTACTTAGTGGAATTACCTTCCTGTTTATTTCCAAATGGTTATCCGCAACCACATCCAATTTGGAAATATTCACCATATATGATCTGTGAACCCTGAGAAACATATGGGTTTTCATTTTGTTTTCCACTACCTTAAGGGTGGTACTCACCAAATAATTTCCTGTTGAAGTAACTATCTTACTATAATTTCTATCGGCTTCTATATACAAAATATCATCGAGAAGGAGTTTAACCATTTTCCCATTATGTCTAACAAAAATACGATCCAAAAGAATCTCCAGATTTTCAGACTCCTCAAAGGTGTCAAAATCCTTGTCCCCTATTTGGTCCACAACCAAGGCAATTGTCCGATGCAGACTTAGACTATTAAATGGCTTTGAAATAAAAGCATGGGGGCGCGTAGCTTTGGCCTTTGTAAAAGTTGCCTCGTCACTATTGGCCGTGAGATATATGATGGGAATTTTTTTGTATTTCTGAATTTGCTCAGCAGCTTCAATTCCATTTATATGACCCCTTAAGTTAATATCCAACAAAATAATATCGGGACAATTGGTGGTGGCATGTAAGATTGCCTCTTCCCCCCTAGTTTCAATCCCCATTACCTCATATCCCAAATTAGAGAGTTGCACAGATATATTGGCGGCGATGATCATATCGTCCTCTACAATTAAAATACGGGTCTTTTCTTCCATAACTAAGCTGCTTTATGATATTGGAATTCAAAGGAGACCGAAGTTCCCTTTTTATGGTGAAGTACCATTTTGCCATCCAATTGTTTGGTTAATAGGGATATCAATTGAGTGCCAAACCCTGTTCCGTTTACCTTACTACCTTTTTGGAAACCGATGCCGTTGTCTGTGACCCTAAGCTCCAAAAACTGGGGCTTCTGCACAAGACTAATAGTAATTGTACCGATTAGATCGTTGGGAAAGGCATATTTTAAAGAATTTGTAATTAACTCGTTAACTATTAAACCTATAGGGGTTGCTATGTCCACATTTAGTTCTATCTCCTCCATGTCATAGACCATATCAATCCTTTTTTCCGTACCATAGGATTGCAGCACATAATCGCCCAAAATTTTGAAATAATGCTTCATTTCAATACTGGCCAGGTTCTTTCCCTGATACAAATTTTGATGGATCATGCTCATACTCAAAATCCGATTTTGAATTTGATGCATATTGTCCTTTATTTTTTTGTCCTCTATATAGGTAGACTGGAGCGAAAGCAAACTAGAAACAACCTCCAAATTATTCTTTACCCGGTGATGTATTTCCTTTATAAGAAATTCTTTTTCCTTATTTTGTTGCTGTAGTTGGCTATTCTTTCTATGGTTAATTCTAATGGCTACATAACCTACTATCAAAAGAAACAATAACAATCCAATGATTATTGAGGTTAAGATCTGATTACTCTTATGCTTTTGGATGGTCCCCTTTTGCATAAGTATGGTATCTTCCTTCTGTGCAACTTCAAATTCGGTTTGAAGCAAGGCTATACGTTGATCGGATTCCGCTGTAAAGATTTCATTTTTTAGCCCATCATACTTGGAAAACGCCTTATAGGCCTCCATATAATCATGATCTCCGGCATAAGCCTTGCCAAGGGCCTCATAAACCTGGCTCAAATAGTATTCATCTCCAAATTCGGTGGTAGCAACCTCCAGGGATTTCTGAAGGCTTTCTATGGCATTTTTATATTTTCCCTGAAGGTTCTGCAATTTTCCAATAGATAGCCAAGATCTCATCAACATAAAATCATTATCCAAGATGTCTGCATATTTAACCGCATTGAGCCCGGCACTTTCCGCCTTCTGATATTGACCTAAATAGGCATAGAGGTCTACAAGGGAAATGTAAACATCACTTAAATTATTATAAAACCCGTAGCGCTCGCCTATGGCCAAGGAATGTTCGTAATATTTAAGCGCCTCATCATATCTGTTCAGTTCTAAGAAATTATTTGCCACCACATAAAGGGTAAAATCATAATCCAGATCAATGATTCCCCGTTCCTCAAAAATGACAATGGACTTAATACCATATTTTAATCCCTTATCGTATTTTGCCTGTTTCCAAAAAATATTACTTAAGTCGCTATAAGCAAGGGCTATAGCTTTTTTGTCTTTTAATTCCTCCCCTATTTCCAATGCTTCCATGGCAAAATCGGCTGCCTTGTCGAGCTGCCCTCGACGTTCATAAACATAGCCCAGTTGTGTATATAATAAAGGAAGGTCTTTGATGGGTACCTTGCCTTGGGCCTCTTCCAAAACTTCTTGGGCCTCTGTTAGTTTTTCCATTCGCAGTAGTATGGCCCCTTGGGTAATTTGAAATCTGCCATGCCAAAGCATATCCCCTTTTGCCAAAGTACACTTTAATCCTTCCTCGGTAAAATTTAAGGCCTTAGTTAAATTGCGAGTATGCCAATAATAGGACAGATCATTCAATATTTCGTACTGTAGCGTATCCGAAGGGGCCTGTGAATAGGAATTCTCCAATTGTTGTAGATAGGAAGCTCCAAAATTATCGGTATCCACAAATACCTTTTCATAGGGGGCATCCCTATTAAAATCTATGAGTTGCCCAAATAACAAAGGACTGCAGAGGATAATTATGAAAACTGAAATAAAGTGATGTTTGCCCATTTTTGCAATCAATAATTTATCATAAAAATCCGGGGATGATTAAGATACGATAATAATGACATAAATCACAGGCTAAATAAAACTAGTTGTTCGGACATTAAATCAAGGGTTCCGTCCCAAACAAATTGCCACTCAACATAAAAACCAATTAATTAGATAGAATTAGGTAGTTATTTGAAAGTCATGAAAACACCCATGTTATTTTTAATTTTTATGGTCATAGGTTGTGTTTCATGTAAAAACAACAGAATTCTAGAGGGCAATGAAACCTTGACAAGGTCCGGTTACAATAAAATGGTTGCCAAGAAAAATAAGCTAGAGACAAGTATAATTGTCTACTTAAACCTTAGGAGAGAAAAAGAAATTGATAGCCTTGTAACAGACGATTATGTACGAAACATGAACGGAATACCAGTGGTTACCAATAAAACAGAGCTAAAAGCAAGACTTAATCTTTTTGGAACCGGATTCCCAGACTATGATATAACAATGGGCAATTGCCTGGTTTGTGATAATCAAGGCTATGTAGACTGGATGTTTACCGGGACCAATACCGGCCAATTTGCCGAAGTAATGGCCACAGGTAAGAAAGTAAAAATAAACGGATTTTCACACCTGTATTTTAATGAAGAGGGGCAAATATACCGTGAAGATATTTTCTATAATGAATTGGAATTTTTACAGCAATTGGGGTACTCGCTGCGGGCCCCTAATCTGAAATAGTGCAACATATAAAATCCTTAACAAAATTAAATGTCTAAACCATAAATCAACAAATATTATGAAAACACTAAAAAAAACGCTTTTTACTTCACTGGCATTAACACTAATAACATTCACAGCTATCGCACAGAAGGAAAAGAACCAAGCTTATTATGTACATGAGGATCAGGTAAAACCAAATATGATCCAAGAATATGACCAGGTTTCCAAAGACTTTACAGAAGCCAGTAAAAAACATAACCTGCAGGACCTTAGCTGGCAGGTAGCCTCAACCGACACCGGAAGGTACTTTAACATTTCCCCTATAGAAAATATGGCGGAACTGGACAAGAACGTCATGGCTCCCCTGTCTGAAAAAATGGGCGAAGAAGCCTTTGTCAATCTTTTTAAGCGGTTTAATGAATGTTATGACAAGCATGGCGATTATATAATTTATCTGAACAAGGAACTCACTTATATGCCCGAAGGAATAAACCCGATCACCGAAGGTCAGAACTACAGAAAATGGCATTTCTTACATGTTGCCCCGGGCAACATTCAAAATCTTAAAGGAAAACTAAAGGAATTAAAAGCCCTATATACTTCAAAGGGATCCAAGGAGTACTATCGTATATACCACAATGGATTTGGTAATATGGGAGATTATTATCTGGCAGTAATTTCGGCAGTAGACGCCGAGGACTATGCTAAAAAATCTAAGGAAAATGAGGCCTTGTTAGGTGAAGAAGGGAAAAAACTTTTCGATGAAGTGTTCAAGTACGTATTAAAATACGAAACCGAGACTGGGCGAATGCATCCCGAATTGGCCTATACGCCATCTAATTAAACTTATCAACAGGTAGGTCATAGGTTTCATCAGGAGCTTTGGGGCAACAAGTAGTTTGCAGATTTTCAATTTGAATTAGCAATTTCGTAAAGAAAATAGACCAAACCATTACTACACCCCCCTACCTGTTTTTTTTAAACAAAGAAAAGGAACAGTGAAACGTAAATTCAACTGAAAGTAAACTATCAAAACGATTGTCAGAGCACCATACTTCCCCCGATTTGGTATCGTCACAAGAAGGAAATTATTTTATAGTACCACCTAAAAGCTAAACGTTACTATAAATGGCACCCGCGCAGAACCCAATGGGCTTTTAAAGCAGTTTTCCAAAAAAATAACAAAACCAATAGAAAATCGCATTTGTTGTATTACTGGCTGCATTTGCTGTACATTTTTATCTGTTGAAAATTATTTTGGAAAGAAATTGACCTTACTTCGAATCAAACAAGAAAACGAAGAATTGGTATTTTAGATTGTGACACCCTTAGGTATATGTCCAACGGCAAGTATGCTTATTATTTGGACTTCATTCGGTTTGAGAAAAGGTTCCGGTCAAAACTATTTGAGAATACCGTTAAAAAAGAAATGTACGCCGTTTAAAGGTCCCAAAAAAAATCTATAAAAAGCCTTTAAAGATGTGGTCTACATTCCAGATGATCTTGGATTTGGAAGGCTGGGACCACCAATAGGTATATCACAGCCAGATTATTGAACAGAATGGAGGGCCCCTGTGCCATTGGTTATACAAAAGCCACCTTTTGGAAAGACATATAGGTTCAGAATCTAGGATGACAATGAAAAATTGCGGGGTAAAACTCGATCAAACGAAAATTTCTACTGAAATACCTGACATATTTAATATGTGATTACCAACTTTTAAAAAATACAGTTGGTTCAGTAAAATAAAAGTCAATCTTATGGAAAAAGCGTATAAAAATCTGGGATACTTTTTTTTGTTGCTGATACCGTTGACCTTTTTGGGTTTTTATAAAACTTATTTCGTTCAATTTCCAGATTTTGAAGAAAACCTAACTACGTTTATACATCTTCATGCCATTATTGCCTCCATTTGGATCTTACTTCTTATTGTTCAACCCCTCCTAATAATATACAGAAAAAACCAACTGCATAGAAAAATTGGCAAACTATCCTACATAGTATTCCCAATCCTAATTTTATCCTTTGTTCCCCAAATGATAAGGATTATAAATTCAGACGCACCACAGATTCTATTCTTCCCTATGGCCGATAGTGTTCTATTGATCCTATTTTATTCATTGGCTATGTACAATAGGGGGACTGTTTCAAAACATATGCGATACATTCTTGGTACGGCCACTGTTTTTCTAGGACCTACAATTGGTCGAATTGGACCACAAATTTTGGAGTGGTCAGAGCATGTAACCCAAAATTTACAATACGGAATAATCTACCTGATTCTTATTGGGTTGATTTTTTACGACAAAAGAAATGAAAAGAATTACCGACCATACCTTCTAATTCTATCAACTTGGGTAATACACCAAATAACCTTCAACCTATTATTTTAAAACCAAAAAAACACATTTAATCCAATTCATTATTAAACAAGAACCTAATATAAACAAACCTTCAAAATGGAAACAACAGCACAAACACAAATCGACCCGTCAAAAATTATGCAGGTCGGTACTGGATTTTTCGCCACCAAAACCTTACTCACGGCAGTGAATATGGAACTCTTCACCATTCTGGCCAAACGGGAATTATCTGCCAATGAAATTCAATCTAGGCTTGGTCTGCACGCACGTAGTCTATATGATTACTTGGACGCTTTGGTAGCATTGGGATTTCTAAACAGAAAGGGAATTAAGGAAAGTGCCCTTTACAGCAATTCAGAGGATGCCGATTTCTTCCTGGACAAGAACAAACCTAGCTACATAGGTGGAATTTTGGAAATGTGCAACAACCGTTTGTACCCTTTTTGGAACAATTTAGAGGACGGACTAAAAACAGGCTTGCCGCAAAATGAAGCCAAGGATGGTGGACAGTCTCCATTTGAGGTCATCTATGCCAATCCAGACAAATTGCGGGAATTTATACGTGCTATGACTGGCGTACAAATGGGCAATTTTATAGCTTTTGTCAATGAATTCGATTTTTCCAATTACAGTACACTGTGTGATATTGGAGGCTCGGCCGGAACTCTTTCCGCCCATGTGACAATGAAAAACCCACATATGCAATGTACCACGTTCGACTTGCCCCCGGTGTCGCCCATTGCCCAAGAAAATTTGGATGCCATGGGCCTAGGGGATAAGGTGAAGGTGGTTTCTGGGGACTTTTTTACGGACAATTTCCCAAAAGCCGATGTGATTACCATGGGTCAAATATTACACGATTGGGGAACCAAGGACAAAAAAATGCTTGTTAAAAAAGCATACGATGCTTTACCGAAAGGTGGGGCATTGGTCGTCATTGAAAATATTATCGATAAGGATCGTCGTAAAAATGCTTTTGGATTGCTTATGTCCCTCAACATGTTGATCGAAACTCCGGAAGGGTACGATTTTTCGACTTCGGATTTTGATGGACTTGCCAAGGAAGCTGGGTTCACCAAGACAAGTATAATTCCCTTAGCTGGACCATCGAGCGCAGGCATTGCTATTAAATAATTTACATTAAAAAATAATAGCCAATGGAAAGCAGTCTACCACCCAATATCGCCATTGCCCAAATGATCTTTGGGTATGTCACCACCGAGGCAATTTTTATAAAATCTGACCTAAAATTAACGAGGTTTATACCTGTTACCCCTGCAATCTGTATTGTAAAAGGAGAAATGAATTAATAATTAATTATATTTAATAAAACAAAAAGCATTCATTATGAAACCTTTAGGTTTAAATCCGAGTGTAAATAAATTAAACCAAAGACCTGTCTTTCCCCCTATTTATTTACACCCTATTTGATCAAATATGTTTTATAATCACAAAAGTAAACCAGAGGTTGGGCTTGGACAATATAGATCGTTATTAAAAATAAAAGGTATTAAACCTCAGGGCAAGCCTGCCTTTGTCGGCAGACAGGCCTGTCTGCCCTGAACCCAATAATAGGAATCGACCCTAGGGTCGAGGTATTGAACCTAGATTCCGCCGAAAAAGGCGGGATTAGTTCAACTTGCAATTTTAAGTACGTCTTACTGACTTCTCAAAATTGAGTTTCACTAATAAAAACATGATTTAGCTATGAAAACCAAATTTCTATACACCAGTATTTTTCTAGTTTTATTGGTTTCCTGTGGAAAAAAACAGCATCCAAAATTAGAAAAGGAAGCTACGTCGGCCTATATGGATTACTCCAACAGCGAGGACCAATTTACAGGCGGGATCGCCATGATACCAATTACCACACCAAAAGGCACGTTCAAGGTATGGACAAAAAGGGTTGGCAACAACCCCAAAATGAAGGTATTATTACTTCATGGGGGTCCAGGGGGTACCCATGAGTTTTTTGAGTGTTTTGATGGCTATTTGCCCAAGGAAGAAATTGAATACATTTATTATGATCAATTGGACTCCTATTACAGTGACAAACCCAACGATTCGACCCTTTGGACAACAGATCACTTTGTAGAGGAAGTGGAACAAGTTCGAAAAGCCCTAAACCTTAACAAGGACAACTTTTATCTTCTTGGACAATCATGGGGCGGGATCTTGGGAATGGAATATGCCTTAAAATATCAGGATAACTTAAAAGGACTTATTATTTCCAATATGATGGCCAGCATCCTGGCATATGAAAAGTATGCCGCTGAAGTGCTGGGCCCACAATTACCTCCAGAAGTCTATAAGGAAATTAAGGACATGGAGGCGAATAATGATTTTATGAATCCCAGATATTCAGAACTGGTAATGCAACATTATTATACGGAACACTTTTTAAGATTGCCCGTGGACAAATGGCCAGAATCCGTTAATCGTGCAATGGCCCATCTCAACCCCAATATTTATATTTTTATGCAGGGATATAGTGAATTTGGGGTAACTGGAAATGCCTCCTTAAAGGGTTGGGATGTCTCCGAGCGGTTGAACACGATTACAGTTCCTACTTTGGTAATTGGGGCCACCCATGATACCATGGATCCGAAATACATGGAATGGATGTCCCAAGAATTGCCAAAAGCTCGATTTTTATTATGTCCAAACGGCAGTCATTTATCGCAATACGATGATCAAAAGACTTATTTCAATGGTTTAATAAAATTCATTAAAGATGTTGACAACAAAACTTTTTAACCCGATAAAATGTACTAATGAATAATTTTAATTCTTCTATAGAGGCATTTTTATATTGGGAAAAAAAGACCCCCCTTAATCCGTTCTTGATTCAGAATTTTGAGAACCATCAAAAGACCCTATCCTACTCCGACGCCGGGATTGAGATGAGGAAATTGGCCTCGTATTTATCGAAACTGGGATTGCCCGAAAAAAGCCATATTGCCTTGCTTTCCAAAAATTGTCCCCACTGGATGATGGCGGATCTGGCCATATCCATGGCAGGATTTATTTCCATTCCCATCTACCCAACATTGACATCCGAAGGGATTGACCTGATTTTGACACATAGTGAATCCAAAGCCATAATTGTTGGCAAACTGGACGATTTTGCATCGCAAGAACAAGGCATTCCCGATATCCCTATTATCACTGTAAAAACATTTGGCGGCAATACCGGGAATTTATGGGAAGACATTATGCAGCAGGAAGAGGAGTTATTGGATTTATATTTGCCCAAAAATAATGATCTAAGGACTATTATATACACCTCCGGAACCACAGGGCAGCCAAAAGGAGTTATGCATAGCAGCGGAAATTTCTCCAAAAGTTCAAGTACATTTATCCGCGTCCTGAAGTTACCCAAAAACCCTAAATTCTTCTCCTATCTACCACTGGCACATGTAGCCGAACGGGCCTTTTGCAATGGGATACTTTTTTACGGAGGCCAGATAACCTTTCCATATTCATTGGAAAAATTTGCCGAAAACCTAGAGGCATTACAGCCCGATATTTTCTTTGCCGTACCTAGGATCTGGACCAAATTCCAGGAAAAAATTCTCGAAAGTATTCCGCAAAAAAAATTAGACTTCCTTTTATCCATCCCGTACTTGAATAGGGTGATCAAGAAAAAAATCCAGACCAAATTGGGATTGGCCAATGCTACATTCATAGCCTCTGCTGCCGCCCCCATTTCCAGTAGCTTGGTAAACTGGTACAGTACTATTGGCATCACTATTCAACAGGGCTATGGAATGACGGAGGATTGTTGTATTTCCCATTCCAATTTAATAGGCCATAGTAAAATAGGTACTGTAGGCAAAGCACTGCAGGGGGTGAAAATTAAATTCTCCGAGGAAGGGGAAATTCTAATTCTGAACAATTGTCTTTTTAAAGGGTATTACAAAGCACCGGAGTTAACGGCGGAAGTTTTTGACGAGGAAGGATATTTTAAAACCGGGGATATTGGAGAATATGATCACGAAGGATACTTAACCATAACCGGTAGGGTGAAAGATCAATTTAAAACCGATAAAGGTAAGTATATATCCCCTGCTCCCATAGAACTTCAAATTTCAAAAAATACCGATATTGAACAGATCTGTGTCGTTGGCACAGGGATACCCCAGCCCATAGCTTTAGTAACGGTCTCCTCTCTTGGGAAAGCCAAATCCAAAGATGATCTCGGCAAAAGTTTGCATCAATCAATTTTGGAAATTAATCCAAGACTTCAAAAACATGAAAAAATTGCCAAAGTTGTGGTCATGCAAGAGGAATGGAACGTAGCCAACGGATTTTCAACCCCCACTTTAAAAATAAAGAGAAATAGTTTGGAAAGGGTATTCCAACCCTTGTACAGAACATGGTTTGAAGCGGAACAAAACGTAATTTTTAAATAATAATAATAATAATAATATATACCACGACTATGGCAGGTGTTATTAAAACAGAATGCAGGCCTTATAATTGATCACTTTGAAAATTCCCTCTTAAATAGTAACAAGCAATATGCAACAATGGGGATCAACCAAAAACAACCTTATATTTATGCAACCAAAAACCAACAGAATAGAATCCATTGATATATTAAGAGGTCTGGTCATGGTTATTATGGCCCTGGACCATGTAAGGGACTATTTTAACTATGGCTCCTTTTTTGTTGACCCCACAGATTTGGAAACTACAACACCCATATTATTTTTTACACGTTTTATAACCCATTATTGTGCCCCCGTATTTGTATTTCTGGCCGGAACTTCCGCCTTCCTTTACGGTAGGAACAAAACCAGGGCCCAACTCTCCAAATTCCTGCTAACCAGAGGTGTCTGGTTAATTTTTATGGAAGTTGTTGTAAACAATTTAATATGGACCTTTGATCTTACCTACAGTTTTCCCATACTTCAAGTTATATGGGCCATTGGCTTTAGTATGATATGTTTATCGTTTCTAATTTATTTACCAAAACAAATAATTCTTGCTGTTGGTTTGATGATTATTGTGGGACACAATCTTTTGGATGGTATTGTGATGCAGGGGAATAACCTGCAGTCCATAATCTGGTATCTTCTACATCAGAATCAAGCCTTGGTAATTGGACCGGATAAAATGATATTGTTTCATTACCCCGTCATCCCTTGGATAGGCCTAATGGCATTGGGGTATTGTTTGGGACAATTGTACCTAACTGACTTTGATGCAAAACTAAGGCGAACATGGCTGTTGCGAATAGGATTAGGGGCCTTGGTCCTATTCTTTGTAATAAGAGGCTTGAACGTCTATGGGGATTTGGTGCCCTGGACAGTACAGGACACCAATACCAAAACAATGATGTCCTTTCTAAATGTAAGCAAATACCCACCATCATTGGCATTCATTCTTCTTACCATAGGTCCCGCCCTACTTTTCCTTTATGCCTTTGAAAATGTAAAAAATGCCATTTCCAATTTCTTTATGGTTTTTGGAAGGGTTCCCTTTTTCTATTATTTTCTACATGTATTGGTAATTCATGTTGTGGCTATAGTTGGAATTCTAATTTTTGGCGGCAATTGGAAAGACATGATATTAACTGCCGACGTATTTATGAATGAAAAACTGGCTACTTATGGATATGCCCTATGGATTGTTTATTTGGTATGGATAGGAATAATACTTGCCCTTTATCCCTTGTGCAAAAAGTATATGATCTACAAATCCAATAATCGGGATAAATGGTGGTTGAGTTATTTATAAGGAAGACTTATGGCCCATCTGTTAAAGAAGCTTATGGAATATAATTCTTATATCCCTACAAAGACTTTTTTCTTTTGGGAGGTATAAACCCAAAATGCTATAGTAATGGTCAGTGTTATTAATGTACCACCAATATAGGAGATTTCATTAGGTAGTTGGAAGCCTTCAGGGGCAATTAAAATATAGGTACTACATACCATGGTCATAAAAATTGCTGGCAATAGGGTAACCCAGTAAGCCTTATTTTCATAGATCAGATAAGCAGTTATGGTCCAAAGTACGATCATGGCCAAGGTTTGGTTGCTCCATGCAAAATAACGCCAAATAATTCCAAAGTCGATCTGGGTAAGTGCAAAGGCAATAATAAACAGCGGTAAACTAATTAGAAGCCTATTGATTATTTTTTTTTGGTTGGACTTGAAAATATCGGATAATATTAGGCGTGCAGACCTAAATGCGGTGTCTCCCGAGGTTATGGGAGCGGCAACAATTCCCAATAAGGCCAATACTCCTCCAATTTGCCCAAGCATATTAAGCGATATCTCATTGGCGGCCCAAGCAGCATTGTTGTTATTGGCCAACATAGCGCCGTTTAAACCTTCCACATTTCCAAAAAACGTCATAGCAGCAGCGGCCCATATCAGGGCTACGATTCCCTCTGTGACCATAGTACCGTAAAATATCTTTCGCCCTAGAGTTTCATTCTTCATACAGCGGGCCATTAAGGGGGATTGGGTAGCATGGAATCCGGAAATGGCACCACAGGCAATGGTTATAAAGAGAATGGGAAACAAGGGAGTTGCTTCGGGGTCATTGGTCATATTTCTTAAATTACCAGGTACCAATTCTGGAATATTATAATCCCCAAAAAATAGGGCAATAAGCAACCCAAGGGCCATAAGCAGCATGGCCACTCCAAATATGGGGTATAGCTTATTTATTAGTTTATCTATGGGCAGTAATGTAGAAAGAATGTAGTAAACCAAAATAATGGCCACCCAAATCCAAACGCTCCAGATATTCCCCGTCATGCCGTCGATTATTTTTGCGGGGCCCACCAAAAAAACGGTCCCTACAAATATCAATAATACTACCGAGAAAAAACGCATAAATTGTTTAGCGGTGGTACCAAGGTATATTCCCACCACTTCACTAATGCTCAATCCATCATGCCTTATGGATAGCATTCCTGAAAAATAGTCGTGTACCGCTCCTGCAAAAATACTTCCCAGTACAATCCATAAAAAGGCCGCTGGTCCAAACATGGCCCCTGCAATGGCTCCAAAGATGGGGCCTAATCCTGCTATATTCAGGAATTGGATCAGAAAGACCTTCCAAGTGGGCAATGTCATAAAATCAACCTCATCCCTAAGCCTAACGGCCGGGGTCTCCCTATCCTTATCCACTCCAAAAATACGTTCCATTAATTTCCCGTATGTAAAATAACCAAGGACCAAGGCACCAATGGATACTAAGAATGATATCATCTAAATTATATTTTGTTTACTTTTTAAAATTGTTGTAAGCCTATTATGCCCGCATCCCTTCTATTCCAATTCTTCCAAAAATTCGGCTACTACATAGGCGTATGTATGGGTGCCCGACCCGGCAAAACGTAAAAGCTGCGCGTTAATATCAGGATTGGTCATTGCCTCATTTTCAATGGCCAATAGATACAATTTCAACTGATTTTTGGTCATGATTTCCAAATTGCCTCCCAATAAGACCGCAACCTCAACCGGAGCCTGCTGAATATGATTTAACAATAAACTTCTACTATTGATATCCACAGTAGCGAAACTTTCCCAAAAGGGCATTTGTAAGCTATCGCTTTCCCAGAACAATTTAGGAAGGTTTTGTACAATATAGGAACGGATCAAGGGAATACCCTCCTTGAAAATTTGTATTATCCGGTCCCTATGATCCAAATACTCTGCTTCATTCAAAGTCCCTAATGCGTACATTTGATAATCCTGTTCATTGCTTTGAAGCATATAGCCTTTCATTTCTTTATCAAAGTTGGCTATGGTATAATCCCGTAGTTCCCCTTTAATGGGTCCGTGCGCTATATTCCAGGCTACGTAACAGGAATAGAGTGCCCCGTCTACCACCGATTCCTTCACCTCCTCAATAGTGGCACCCGCTATGGCATCCACTCCGTCCTGTAGCGGCTCTTTAGGTTTTGAAACCAGCTCATCAATTTTCTTCCTTTTCAAAATAGAATTGTCATCCAACAATAGCCGGTGCAATTTTTCATAATCCTGTTCCAAGAATTCCTCATGATCATGTTTTGTCAATACCTGACCTTCTACCTTGTCATAACCCGCATAGTCCCCCAATAAATCCCAATAAAGTGCAAGGTACATTAACCTGCATTCGCCATCTGCGCAGACGGGAGTACAAACATCAGCGGTATAGAGTACCGGTCTATTCTGCTCGTTAACAAGGATATCAACATTCTGATTGCCCAAAGTCTCAACCTCAATAAAAAATGGGGTTGACTTCTTTTTTAACGCCATGCCTTCCTGCCATTGCAAGGCAAAAAACTCCGGCTTTTTTGTCAACATTTTATGTTGGTATTCCATTGTTTTGACCATCCCCTTTTTTGGGGTCCATACCAATCCCAATCCGCAAAATAGTAATGTGACAATTATTATTTTCATGATAATTTACTTACCGCCAACATGGATCAAGTCGTTTTTTATAGATTGTTTTCAGATAAACCCATTACTTCTTGGATTCTGGAATAGGGGTATACTTTTGATTTTCAATAAGATCCATATATTCTTCCAAATAGCCGGTATAAATATCCCTAGGGTTTACTTCGTACTTTTTACAAAGTGAAGCGGCAAAGCCCACAGCTGCGCCCATTTGTCCTGTGGTTCTCATTACCCGTGGCCCCCCCAATCCAATATGGGAGGTGCTAAAATTTCTTCCGGCCATAAATAAATTATCAATATTTTTTGAATACAGACTTCGGTAAGGGATATAATATTTTGGGGTCTCATAGAAAAGTGCCTCAGAAATAAAGTCGGGGTTTTTCTCATCCTCCAATACCGTCTGATAATGAACATCCACCTCCCTGGTCTCCTCCACCACCCCATCGGGGAAAGTGCGGCCGGATTTTGCATCGTTCAAAGTAAAAATATAATCCCCGACCAATCTGCGCGATTCCCGCTTACCAACTAGATAGGATACCCATTCCAATTTTCGATTGGCATTTTCAGGAAGTTTTTTCGCATTCCCGAAAGAACCGTATATAGCCCTAAGCATATGATCCCGGATTTCCTCGGCATCGTCAATTTGATGAAGATCATTACGACTAAACTCCCACTGCCATTCCCCTTTGACCTTTGCATAGTCCCTAGCCACAGGCATGGCCCAAGGCACCTCGGGAAAATCTTCCACTTGGTCCGCTTCAAAGGATCGCCAAAGTACAGAAGAGCCCATTACAGCATTGTCCGGCTGTTTCGGACTCCATAGTTCCCCATGCTCTTTCCATTCCTCCCCATACTCATCAACACTTTCACGTCCATAAGAAAATTCGGCACCCGCCCAAAAACCTATCCAACCATCTCCTGTGGAATCCACAAAAAGTGGGGCCTCAAAACGTAAACGTTCCCCTGTGGCCGTTTGGCGTGCATCCACATAATTAATTTTATTTTCAACAGCCTTGGCATCATAGGCCCTCCAATTTAAAAAGAGGGAAATGTTATCATAACTTTTTACATTGTTATCCCTTTTTATCTGGTCTATATGTGCTTCGGGAGAGCCATTGGGATAATGTTCCGTATCCAACTTTTTCAGGATTCGTTCAAAATTACCATATATACCCAGGGTGTGTACCCTGATTTCACTACTGGCATTACCACCCAAAACGGGCCGGTCATGAATCAACGCCACCTGAAGCCCTTGCTCGGCAGCCGCTATGGCCGCTGCACAGCCAGCAATTCCCCCACCTACAACCACCAGATCATATTTCTTGGTAACTTTGGGTGCCAAAGGTTCCATAACTACCGTTTTTCTCCAAGTAGCCAACTTTTTCGAGGATGAAGGCGGTTCAACGTTAGAAGTAGTAAAATAGACGGCATCGCAACGCCCGTTGAAACCGGTGAGGTCTACAAGCTCCAAAGTATTCTTTTTATCCGTTATCTGAACATCGCCGGCATATTCCCAGCCCCATCCCGAACGCAGACCCAATGTATTTTCCAACACCAGGCCATTTACCTTTATTTGGAATTTCCCCGGGGCCTCCCATTCTCCCGGCACCCAGTTCTTGGTGCGTACCCAAACCTTATATTCGCCTTTATTTTTAAAATTTACCTGGGTTTGCGCATTTTCCACAGGCACCCCCATGCCATGGGCCTGAAGATAGGAAGATCCCATTTGCTCTATGAACTGGGGGTCAACGACCCACCCCCCTTTATCGTCAAAACTTTCCGCTTCCAGCAACAATTCCTGGGATATTGTTAAAGATATATTTAGGAAGCACAAAATCAGCAATAAGTATTTCATAGAAAATTATTTAATTGTTTTTAAAAACCACGGCTTGCAAAGAGGAAATAGCTCTTTAAATTTATGTTCCATTCCCAAGGCAATTTATAGAAAATTTTATTCATACCCCATTTTCTCGGTTGCCTTACATTGTATATAGACCATAATCCCAATCCAGACTTATGGTGGATTTTCCTGAAATTGTTGGGTATACAAAGAGAAGAAATTATTTCAATTCACATCCAATACGGCAAAGATTTCAAAACAATGCCAGTTGGCACGTTAAAACCCAATGGCAATTTCTAGCAAAAGCATCCAATTCTTCATCATTTTATTATCCTTTTGGCAACTCCCAACCATTGTGGTAATGGGCATTTACCAAGGCATTGGAAGCATCGTCCGAAAATTGGCCCGAATAATTGTCCCAATAGATTCTGTTACCGGTTTTAAAGGCTATATTTCCCATATGGCACACCAAAGCCGCATCATACCCCACTATTAACGGAGCATTTAATTTGGAAGCATCCCTGGATTTCACCGCTTCAATGAAATTCACAGTGTGTTTATCCAATCCGTTCCCTTGATTTTTTTGTAAGGGTATACTTTGCATCTTATCCTTTTCGGCAATTACCTCCCATCCACCGCGATCCAAAACTAGGGTGCCATTATTACCAATAAACGCTATACCGTGATTGCGCCCGTAATTACCATTATCTATCCCAGTGGCGTGTTCCCACAAAATTGAAAAACCATCATACTCATAAACGGTCTGCAAGGTATCCGGTGTTTCCGATGCATCATCTGGATAGGCAAACTTACCCCCTAGGGCCATCACCGATTTTGGTGTGCTGGCCTTCATTCCATACAAGACATAATCCATAAGGTGTACTCCCCAATCTGTCATTAATCCTCCTGCATAATCCCAGTACCACCTAAAATTAAAATGAAACCTGTTGGCATTAAACGCCTTTAGGGGAGCGGGACCCAACCACATATTATAATCCACTCCTTCAGGAACGGCCGTATCCGGTAAAACAGGGATAGATCCCATCCAACCCTGATAAGCCCAGGCTTTTGCCAAACGAATTTCTCCCAATTTCCCGGAATGTACAAAGTCTATTGCATCCACAAAATGGGGCTGACTCCTTTGCCATTGCCCTATTTGCACCATTCGATCACTGGCCTGTACTGAACCTAACATGAGATTACATTCCTCTATTGAGTTGGCCAAGGGTTTTTCGCAATACACATCCTTGCCAGCCTTTACGGCATCGGAAAGTTGTAGGCAATGCCAATGATCTGGAGTACCAATAATCACTACATCCACATCTTTATCCTCCAATAATTTCCGATAGTCCTTATATAACTTTGGTTTTTTTATTCCCGCCTTTTCCAAATCGGACGTTCTCTTTTTTAACACACTATCATCCACATCACAGAGGGCTACCACCTCAATCTCACTCATTTTAAGCATAGAACTTAAATCGCTAAATCCCATGCCGTTGCAACCGATCAATCCCACCCCGATTTTGTCGTTTGGACTAATATTTCTTCTAACGGAGGCCAATAGATCCATAGGAAATAAAAATGCCGCTCCCGTCCCCATGGCTATTAGGGAACTCTTTTTTATAAATTTTCTTCTGTTCTGAATCATGAATTTATAGATTTAATAAGTCCTTAATGTACAAATTTTTACAACAAAAAAAGCACCAACTTTAGGTTGGTGCTTTTTAAATTATTCAGAAAAAAATTACTTCTTTTCGGGTGCGTTTACTTTTTTACTCATCTCCATGGAGATAGCGGTACGGTCAAATTTTATTTTCCCGGCCATAGTTTCTATAACACAAGTAAAATCATTATCGTTTAAATCTACTACTTTTCCGTGCATACCGCTCTTGGTAACCACTTTATCTCCTTTTTTTAATTCTTCGGTAAATTTCTTCTCTTGTTTTTGACGTTTTCTTTGCGGTGCGATCATAAAAAAATACACCACTACAAACATTAATATTAGGGGAAGATATGGATATTGTTCTAACATAATTTTATTTACTTATTTAACAGGACCTACAGGACCTGCACCTTTTGGAGTTACAAATGCCTTTATTCGAAGTGTTTCACTTCCTTTACTGGTGTTGGCGGTAACAGTAATGGTCTTGGTTACCTGATTTTGTCCTGAACCGTTAAACTTCACCAACAACTCCCCTTTTTCACCTGGTGCTATTGGCGTATTTTTTGGATATTCGGGAATGGTACAACCACAGCTACTTTTGGCATCGGTAATTATCAATGGGGCGTCGCCCGTATTTGTAAATGTAAAAATAGTTTCCTGGGGAGCGTTTTGATCTATTGATCCAAAATCGTGCTCTACTTTATCGAACTCCATCACAGGAAGACTCTTGGCAGCTGCATCCCTTTCGGCAGCAACTTCTACATTGGAAGCTTCAATTTTACTGGAGGCCTTTTCCTTACAGGAAGAAAGGACAAGAACAGAAATAATACTTACGGTTAAAAATATTCTCTTCATCGGTTTAAATTTAATTATTTCTTAAGAGGTCAGATGCAAATCGCCATAAATCATCTCAGTGAATTTGAAGAATTACCATGGCTCATTTCATCTTTACTAATTTTTTATTTGCGCAAAATTAAGGAATATTTGTTTATAACAAACCCCTACCAACTTTTTTTAGTTTCCCGTCCTCCTTATACTCCCTCACCAGCTTATCCAATATACCGTTGATGAATATACTACTTTTAGGTGTGGAATACTCCTTTGCGATTTCTAAAAATTCATTTATCGTAACCCGTTCCGGTATCGATGGAAAATTGAGGAGTTCGCAAATTGCCATTTTCAAAAGTATGGCATCAATATCCGCAATTCGATCCTTGTCCCAATTAGGGGTTTTACCCTCGATCTCCTGTTCCAGTTTGGAATTGTTCAACAGGGTTTTTCTCAAAAGCATATTGGCATATACCATATCGTCCCCATCCATAAAAAGAGGTGGTAAAAAATAAGAAGGAACAGTACTTTCCTTTACTTTTTTAAACTGCTTTAATAGAAAAGTGTTTACAATGGGAATATCATCCACCCAGGTTAATTTGTCATCTTCAAAATAATCGTAAATCTTTTCGTTGGGCGCAATTATATCCCGGAACAAATCAATGATAAGCCTTTTGTCCTCTTCGTAAGTACTTTCGGTATTGGACATATATTTGGCATATATATCGCTCTCCATAACCTCGTTGTAAATTATCCTGATGTACTCTTCGTTCAAATACCAATTGTTCAATTTTCTTTTGGACAATTCATCCTTCAGTGTCTTGTTCCCCGCAATTTGAAGCAGAAGTTTATTTTTTAGGAATTTTTCCTTGTCGGGATAGGAATCGGAGTTGTTTTTTAGATATTTTTTGGAGGATAGGCTAAGCTGACTCTCTGCCCTTTCATGCAATTCTATAAAAAGGCTCAGCATTAACAGGTAAAGTGTGTACATGTTCTCTATGCTTACTTTCAAAAATTTCTCTTGTTTTTCCAGGGAATCATCCTTCGACTGTGTCAATGCATAAATACATTGCATAACTTTAACCCTTATGTGCCTTCTTGTAAGCATTTTTAAAGAACTTTAGTAAAATGTAAAAAATTATTCGGGTACAAAAATAGGATTATATTTTTTAATCCTAACTACCTTTTTGGGTATTATCTTATGTGTTTTATAACATTTGGTTTAGAACCAAAAAACTATCTTTGCCCAATTGTAATCCAAAATCCTGCAATTTCTGTTTCATAGCCAATGAAAGAACTTCAACATTTAAATAAATATTTTAGGAAGTACCGATTTAAGCTCCTTATTGGTATTATCATTACCATGATAGCTCGAATTTTTCAATTGGTTATGCCTTCCTATGTAAAAAAATCCATTGAAGTTGTTGAAGGCTATGTAGGTAATGAAATTCTGAAGGCGGATGCCAAGGAAATGCTATGGGAATACATCCTGATAATTGTTGGAGCTGCATTGCTGTCCGGTTTCTTTACATTTCTGATGAGACAGACCATTATTAATGTCTCCAGGTACATTGAGTACGACTTAAAGAATGAGGTATTTGACCATTACCAACTATTGAGTCTCAATTTTTACAAAAAAAATAGGACCGGGGATTTAATGAACAGGATAAGCGAGGATGTAAACCAGGTACGATTGTATGGAGGTCCGGCCATTATGTACGGAATTCAAACGCTAACACTTTTTGTTTGTCTGGTTCCACTAATGTTCATAAAGGCACCAGTACTGGCCCTCTATGCTCTGTTGCCATTGCCGATTCTTTCTGTATTGATCTATCAGATCAGTAAAATAATTCACAAGCGGAGTACAATTGTGCAAGAGTTTTTATCAACCCTGTCTACCTTTACCCAAGAATCCTTTTCAGGAATTTCGGTTATAAAAGCCTATGCCCTGGAACCTAAGGTAAATGCCGAATTGAAAAATTTGGCCCTGGACGGAAAAAACAAAAGTATGGATCTTGCCAAGGTCAATGCTTGGTTTTTCCCGCTGATGATCCTTTTGATCGGAATCAGCAATATATTTGTCATCTACGTGGGCGGCAAACAATATATAGACGGGGAAATAGCGTCAATTGGTATCATTGCAGAGTTTATCTTGTATGTAAACATGCTTACCTGGCCTGTAGCGGTCGTGGGCTGGGTTACCTCCATAGTGCAACGGGCGGAAGCATCACAAAAACGGATCAATCAATTTTTGCAGGAAGAACCCAACATTGTTAGTACCGTTAAGGAGGAAACTCCCATAAAAGGAAAGATTGAGTTTAAAAACGTAACGTTTACCTACGAGGACACCAACATTATGGCCCTGAACAACATATCCTTTACAATAAACCAGGGCGAGACAGTAGCTATATTGGGAAAAACAGGATCAGGAAAATCGACCATTTTAGATTTAATTGCCCGTTTGTACGACATTGACTCCGGAGAAATTCTGATAGATGATGTCCCCATTAAGGAATTAAACCTACAAAGCCTACGACAATCCATAGGCGCTGTACCACAGGATGCTTTTCTATTTTCCGACACCATAAAAAACAATATTAAGTTTGGAAAAGAAAATTCAACGGATGAGGAAATTATTGCCGTGGCCAAGAAAGCGGTAGTACATGAAAACATAATGGGCTTCAACAAACAGTACGAGACTATTTTGGGAGAAAGGGGCATTACCTTAAGTGGGGGACAAAAACAGCGTGTCTCCATTGCAAGGGCACTCCTGAAGGACCCACCTATCTACCTTTTTGATGATTGTCTTTCGGCAGTTGACACCGAAACGGAAGAAGAAATTCTGAACCAACTGAAAAAAGAATCCAAAAATAAGACCACGCTCATTGTAAGCCATAGGGTTTCATCGGCCAAAAACGCAGATAAAATTATAGTTCTGGAGGATGGAAAATTAATACAGGAAGGTACACATGAAGAATTAAATTCTGTTGAAGGATACTACAAAGAGCTGTATATGCATCAACTTTCTGAGAAAGAAAAATAGAAAAATGTTGTTATATTAGGTTTTTTTTTCCACTTTTGACAGATATATACCTATGAAAAATTAACTATACACTAGACGAAATGAGCGATAAAGATTTAATGGACCAAGAAGAAATTTATTCTAAAGTTTTAAGAGCAGGAAGAAGAACTTATTTTTTCGATGTTAGAAGCACCAAGGCAGGAGATTATTATTTAACTGTTACCGAAAGCAAAAAGTTCACCCATGACGATGGTTCTTTTCATTATAAAAAACACAAGATTTATTTATACAAAGAAGACTTTACCGCCTTTAAGGAGAATTTGGACGAGATGATGGATTACATTATCGATGAAAAAGGTACAGAGGTTATTTCCGAACGTCACCAGAAAGATTTTAAAAAGGAAGATTCCGAAGAAAATGGATCTATTAGCTCTACAGATAGTTTTACAGATGTAAGCTTTGACGATATTTAATCTTCTTATTCTTATACAAAAATTTAATGGCCCCTGTAATTAGGGGCCATTTCTTTTACCATGATTTAGTCTTCCCGCCACAATTTAACCAGTATACTGCCAAGGATAAAATGGGCCGAGCAGATCATTAAGGTAGCCTGCCAATTGAAGAATATTAGCATTACTCCCATGAGCAGAAGATAAAACAAGGGGTAAAACAATAAGGCAAACATAAATCTGGTTGTGCTCAAAAATTCCGGTTCGCTAACTTTTGGTTTAATGAGCTTGGACCATAAAATGATCATTGGAAAGTTCAACATAAAAAATGCCCACTTAAAAATGTACTTCTGAGGTACTTCTTTTTCTCTTTTTTTATACTCTGGAAATATCCCCGTTTCCAAAATTAGGTTAATGTCCACAGGATCCAGATAATCCACCCTAGCCCTATCCAGTTTATGCACTATCTCCTCATACCTGGACTCCTCTTCAATATGTGTGGTAAGTCTTTTTAAATGATGAAACACTTCCTGCTTCAGTCGGCTGGCCGATCCTGTCAAATCCTCTTTGTTAAAAAATTCCTGGACCCTTATCCCTTCGCCATAATACAGTGCTGCCTTATCGGGAAATTTTGCGGCCTTGGCATAATTCACTCCAATTGGGACAACAGTGATATCCACAGTTGGATTATTTTCCAAAGCCAGAAACAAAATACGGGTAAACCCTTTGCTTAGAGGACGGACCCGACGTTTTAGGGAGTGGTTGCCTTCCGGAAAAATAAGTAAGGCCTCTCCCCTTTGCAGTAGCTCCGAGCAGCGTTCAAAAATGGCGTTATTTCCCGCCAATGAATCCTTACCGTCCCTGATCCTATACACCGGAATCATCTGTAAAAATTCGAAAAACACCTTCAACAAGGTTCCCTTAAACACGTCGGACCTAGTTAAAAAATAAGGTTTCCGATTACAATGGGTCGCTATCAATAGAGCATCGAGCAAGGCATTTTGATGATTCGATACAAACATAACAGGTTTTCCCAAAGGCACATTCTGCAAACCTTTAACTTTTATTCCAGAAAAATAGAATGTCAATGCCAAACGAATCCAAACCCATATAATACAATAACCTATCCTTCTCAAACAAGTTCTTCTTTATCAATTGGAAAATATCCCCAAAAGCTTGCTATGGCCAAACCCGATAACAAATGCCATATTCCCCAAAACGCCGCCAGAAGGGCCATTCCCCCCATTCCATCAAAAAAAGTAAATATCAACAGCAGTCCCAGGCCTGAATTCTGAATCCCGGTTTCTATACCAATGGTTCGCTTATCCATTTGGGAAAGACCAAAAAATTTAGCCACCGAATAGCCGGTTACAAAAGCCAAAAGATTGTGCAGGACCACTATCCAGAATACGTATAATACATATTCCATAAAAACGTCCCTGTTGTCATATAAGGCAATAAAAATAAGAATCACAAAAAACACCAACGAAAGTACCTTTAAAACTTCTGCTATTTTAGATGCTATTTTGGGCCTGATATGGTTTATCGCCATCCCCGAAATTAAGGGTAATGCCAAAAGCAATGCCACTAATTTTACCATTGAAAAAGTAGCAATGGCAACTTCTTGAAGTATTGATGCGGTGGGGCCATATAGGGAGCCCCATAATTGAAGGTTTAAAGGGGTCATAAGGACAGCCAATAAAGTGGCCACCGCCGTTAGACTTACGGACAAGGCCGTATTGCCCTTTGCCAAATGTGTAATAAAATTGGAAATATTACCCCCTGGGCAAGCAGCTACCATAAACATTCCCAAAGCAATACTGGGCAAGGGCTCCAATAGCAAAACAAGTATAAAAGTTACGGCAGGAAGCAAAACAAACTGGCTCAAAACACCAACAAAAAGCGGCTTGGGCTTTCTAAGCAATCGTCTAAAGTCATCTATGGATATATCCAATGCTATCCCGAACATTACCAGGG
The DNA here is from genome assembly GCF_030291335.1 of Arenibacter flavimaris. Classification (NCBI taxonomy): domain Bacteria; kingdom Pseudomonadati; phylum Bacteroidota; class Flavobacteriia; order Flavobacteriales; family Flavobacteriaceae; genus Arenibacter; species Arenibacter flavimaris. The sequence goes on along the minus strand of NZ_JASWIM010000006.1, from coordinate 106,808 downwards.
CCAAAGCCACGTTAAGCACCCAAAGTGATTGTTGGTTAAAGTCTATATGAATCTTATCCAGGGGGGTAGTTACCAAGAATTATGAGATTTTAAGTCCATTGTCAACCTCGTCATCCGGACGCAGTAATATTACATCGGAACCGTCAACAGCCCCTAATATAAGACATTCGCTCATAAAATTTGCAATTTGTTTTTTAGGAAAATTAACCACGGCGATTATCTGCTTCCCCAAAAGTTGATCTTTGGAGTACCTTTGGGTTATTTGGGCCGATGTTTTCCTAATCCCTATCGTCTTGCCAAAATCGACATGTAACTGATAGGCTGGTTTCCTGGCCTCTGGAAAATCTTTAATTTCAATAATGGTGCCCACTCTCATATCTATTTTGGAGAAATCGGGCCAAGTAATAGTTTCTTTCACAGAACAATTCTAAGTTTTTCAATAATTTCACTGGAAAATTTCACGTCTTAGGATCTATTGGCACATGCCAAAAGTTTCAACTTTATAAATATTTCTTTTACCACAAAATATCTAATGTGGGAACCGCATACAATTGTCTATCTTTTCTTTTAACTTTGCAGTAGACCTTTTTTCTAAACATTAAAGTCATGGCCAATACACCCAGTAATATGCTGCCCATAGGCACAATAGCCCCCAACTTTAAATTGTTCGATACCACTTCGTACCAACAAAAAAGCCTTCAAGACTTAAAAGGGGCCAAGGGTACCGTAATCATGTTTATCTGCAACCACTGCCCTTTTGTTAAGCATTTGAATACCGAAATCGTCAAAACAGCAATGGAATATCAACCTAAAGATATTTCATTTATTGCAATTTCCAGCAACGATGTAGAAAATTACCCTCAGGATGCTCCCCATTTAATGAAACTGATCAGTATAGAACAGAAATATACTTTTCCCTATCTGTACGATGAAAGTCAAGAGGTTGCCAAAGCATATGATGCCGCCTGTACGCCCGATTTCTATTTATTCGATGCCAATTTAAGGCTGGTATATAGAGGTCAGTTTGACAACTCCCGCCCGGGAAATGGTATCCCAGTGAGCGGAGTGGACTTAAAATCGGCCATGGATGCCCTTCTTTCCGGAAACAAAATAAATATTGACCAAAAACCGAGTATGGGCTGTAATATCAAGTGGAAGAAACAATAGTTGCCCAATACATTTTTACTTTAAATTTCATGGAAGACCATGGCCCTTTAGCTTAAAGTACTAGGGACAATTCCAGCCCTTACGGTCTATGATGCCCTCTATGTGTGCCAAATGATGATTGCCGTGCCAAGCGTATTTTCCAATATTCTCCATAAGGCTAACCGCAACATTACCATCGGGATGAATATACACCCTTTCCAAATCCTCCTTGGACAAACCTTTTAAGAGATATACCATTTTTGCATGTAGTGCCTTAAGATAATTTATGGATAGTACTATTGGGGCCGTCTTGGCATCAAAAAGGTTGCTCCACTCCTTCTCTTCGTACGCCTTAATAATAGGTTTATCTTCGGTCAGTGCCCATTTAAATCTGGTATAACTATGATGATGGCTGTCCGCCATATGATGGACCACCTGCCTGATGGTCCAGCCACCTGGCCGATACCGAGTATTCAACTGTTGGTCGTTCAGTGGAACCACCAGATCCTCTAAACGGGTAGGCAATGCTTCCAATTCGGATATCCAATCGGACAAGGTTATATCATTGACCTTCCCGGTATATACAAAATGGCCAATGGGGTATTTCAATTCTTCCAAGCTTCTTTCTTCCATTGTATAAAATTAAAGAAGTATAATGAATAATATTAGCTATCCCAATAAATAATATTAAACCCTACCAAAGTTTTCCCATTCATAGAACGGGATCGAAGGGCGATTGGCAATGGTGCTTACAAACCCAATTAAACTAAATGTTTTTTTTGCAAAAAAAAGACCATTATTTATACGATCGAATACAGTACGTATTGCATCCCAAAAGATTAAAAAAAAATAAATTCCACCTAAATAAATTTCAAAAAACAACTTTATTTCGTTAAATTTTAATACATTTTTAACCTTTTAAAAAAGTCGATTACAAGATAATCTACTAATTTTATAGGATAATAAACTTTTAACTAAAGCACCAAAATATGGCAACAATACGATTGGGCGACCTAGCCCCTGATTTTACAGCAGATAGTTCTATGGGAATGATCAATTTATATGATTATTTAGGTGATGGATGGGGAATTTTGTTTTCGCACCCGGCGGATTTTACCCCGGTATGTACCACCGAACTTGGAACGGCCGCTAAATTCAAAGGAGAATTTGACAAACGGAACGTAAAAATGCTGGCACTGAGTGTTGATGGGGTAGCCTCTCATGGGGAATGGATCAAAGACATTAATGAGACACAGCATACCACTGTTAATTTTCCAATTATTGCCGATGAGGACAAAAAGGTCTCTACCCTTTACGACATGATTCATCCAAATGCAAATGACAGTTTAACTGTGCGTTCGGTTTACATTATAGCCCCGGACAAAACTGTAAAACTCATAATTACCTATCCTGCATCCACAGGTCGTAATTTTCACGAATTGCTCAGGGTAATAGATTCATTACAATTAACAGCATATCATAAAGTAGCCACTCCTGCCAACTGGGAAAATGGGGATAGGGTGGTTGTAAGTCCATCCATAAACACAGAGGATGCCAAAAAAATATTCACCAAAGGTGTGGAAGAAATTAAGCCCTATTTAAGAATGACCCCACAGCCGAACCTATAATTTGGATAGGACTACTATAATATCAATAGAGTCTTCCCTGTTAGGGAAGACTCTATTTTGTTTTAGCTCCCAATAACAGCAATTCCTTGTAGCTCCTTTGTTATTGAGGTGATTGAGATAATGTTATCCAACCCACTACTGTCCACAACACCTATTTGACCAAAACCATTCTCAAATGCAGCAACTTCTGCAGGCCAAGAGAAACAAAAAATTAAATTTAATTAGGTGTTGACGCCTTATTATTCTTTTTTTTAATCAAACTTCCCAAACCTGTACCCCAACATTCCCAGAAATTCATTTAGCGCGCAAAAAAAAATCCATTTTCCCTGTAGGAATTAAAAAAACGTGCAGAACACATAAAAACGGATATGAAAAAGTAAAAGTTTAAGACCGAGGACATTAACGCACAGTTGATTAGCCGTTTATTTACTTTTTAAAAATCGTGTCAAAATCTTCCAAAATAAATATAACTATCAAAAAATCATGTAGTTAAATAATAAAACCTTATCTTGGCGGCTAATTTAATTTTTTTAATTTTTTATAATGAATAAAGGAACAGTAAAATTTTTCAATGATTCCAAAGGATTCGGATTTATCACTGAAGAAGGCTCAAGCGAAGATCACTTTGTACACATTTCTGGTTTAATCGACGAAATTCGCGAAGGTGATGTTGTAGAATTTGAATTACAACAAGGTAAAAAAGGATTGAACGCAGTAAATGTAAAAGTGATTTAATAATTACGGTACAATTTTTTTTAGAAAATAGAGCCCATCCTAGCGGATGGGCTTTTTTATTGGACTTTATCGAAATTTAAACCAAAGCTGTTTAGGGAGTAAAAGTATTTCATTAAAAGACTGTTTTGTAGGATTTTTCATGTTTAAAAGTAATATTTATATTTTTAACGCAACCTTTCCCCAATTTTACCATCTTCCTTAAAAACACTAAAATCGCACCATTAAAATAACTTAAGCATGACTACTTTTTTCACCATTCTTCTCTCCTTATTGGTAATAAACATAGCGCTTTTAGTATTGAGCCTTAATAAGACCAAAAGATAGAAAGCAATTTTGAATTTACCATATAAGGTTTAATTTCAACTTAAACACAATAGGGTCGAAAACATTTTTCGTCTCTCAATTCTGAACCATTAGTAAAAAAAGACCCCAATTTCTTAGGGTCTTTTTTTTATATGAAAATTGGAATTTATCCTATCCCCATTAATTCAACATCAAATATAAGGGTGGCATTGGGTGGAATAACCCCGCCGGCACCAGCACTTCCATAAGCCAAATTGGAAGGAATTACAAACCTGGCCTTGTCCCCAACCTTCAATAGGCCGATACCTTCATCCCATCCTGGAATAACTTGGCCCACACCTAATTGAAAGCTAATTGGCTCCTTTCTTTTATAGGAAGAATCAAAAACTTGGCCGTTCAACAAAGATCCTTCATAATGTACTGAAACATTTTTTCCACTTACGGCCTTGCTTCCTTTTCCCTCTTGAACAATTTTATACCTAAGTCCACTTTCCGTTTCGTTAAATCCAGCTGCAACTTTATCCAGTTCAGCTGCTATTTTTTTCTTTTCCTCCGCAAGTCTTTTTTCCCTAGAACCCTCAAAAGTCCTAAAAGCCTCTACCGCATTCCAATTATCCGCTTCCGACCCAATTCGCTCTATGGTCAAACTTTCTATTTTATCGCCCTGTTTAATGGCATCCACCACATCCTGACCTTTCACTACGTGCCCAAAAACGGTATGCTTGTTATCTAACCAAGGAGTGGCCACATGGGTAATAAAAAATTGGGTGCCATTTGTACCAGGTCCGGCATTGGCCATTGAAAGTACGCCAGGTCCGTCATGGGTAAGATCTGGATGAAATTCATCATCAAATTTATAGCCCCCGTCACCAGTACCGGTTCCTAGCGGACAACCTCCCTGTATCATAAAATCCGGAATAACCCTATGGAATTTCAATCCGTCATAATAGGGTTTACCTTGAGCCTTGATACTATTTTCTAGATTACCCTCCGCCAAGGCTACAAAGTTACCCACGGTTCCAGGGGTTTTATCATGCGTAAGCTTTACCAGTATTTCTCCTTTCGAAGTATTGAATTTTGCGTAAATTCCGTCTTGCATATCACTGTTTTTTAATTAGTCCGCAAAGGTAAGGATAAGTTTTCTGTTTATAAAAAACACTGTGGATTGGATAATCCCATTTCATCTACCTGTAGGCATTCTTCATAATAAATTTCCTTTCCCCAAGTTCCACTCCCTTAAACAGTGCCAAGAACTACTTGATGCCATATTGGTCAAAGAGATAGATTAAACTGGCCATAGAGGCAGCTCCAAGTTCCAATTCCCGTTTATTTACATGCGCAAAGGTATCGTTGGCCGAATGGTGATGATCAAAATACCGCTGACTGTCCGGTTTTAAACCTGCCAAAACAATATCATCATTTTTCAATGGTCCAATATCCGCTCCGCTCCACCCTTTTATAAATTGGTGCACCAAATAGGGTTCAAACAAGCTTTTCCAACCCTCTATCTGCTTAAAATTGGCCTGATTGCAATCAAATGAAAAACCTCGGGGCGTAAAACCACCGGAATCACTTTCCAGGGCAAAAATATGTTTCTCATTATTTTTGGACGCCTGCTCCGCATAGGTGGTACCGCCACGAAGTCCGTTTTCCTCGTTCATAAAAAGGACCACCCGTATGGTACGTTTAGGTCTATATCCTGTAACCTTTAGCAACCTTAACACTTCCATACTCTGCACACATCCAGCACCATCATCATGTGAACCGTCTCCTAAATCCCATGAATCCAAATGTCCTCCCACCAACAAAATTTCATTTGGATAGGTACTTCCTTTGATTTCCCCAATTACATTATAAGACTCCACATCCGGCAATATTTTACAATTTTGTCTAAAGAAAAAACTTATGCCCGGATTTAGTTTTAAGGTGGCACTTAGCAGTTCGGCTCCATTTGTACTTATGGCCGCGGCTGGAATCCTACTCTCTATGGGCGTGTTTCCATAGCTCATAGCACCTGTATGGGGGAAATCGTCCAACCGAAGATTTAAGGACCTGACAATTACCCCTACGGCACCGTACTTGGCCGCTTCGGCGGCACCTGAATATCGTTGGTCCGAACAACCTCCGTAAGACTGAAAGGTGTCAATATTTACAGGGTCCATAGGTTTATTAAAAAACACTATCTTCCCCTGAATTTTTTCTTTCCCCAGCGTTTTTAGCCCTTCAATACCCATAACCTCAACCACCCCTGCCTTTATTCCTCCATAAGGAGTGGCCACAGAACCTCCCAAAGCACATATGGGGACATTATTGGTCAATCCGGGATCGCTCTCTATATAAGCAAATTCCGGTGTACCCCTTACCCACTTTGGGACTTTGACCGGCTGAAGCCAAACGCGGTCCAATCCCATGGAATCGAGAACTTTTTTAGTGTAATCCACAGCCTTCTGTGCTTGCAAAGAACCCGAAAGTCTTCCTCCAATCTGATTGGACAAATAATTTAACCAAGCATATCCACTGCCATTGGTAAGGGCCGTGTTATATATTTCTTTAATTTGTTTTTCATCATTGTTCTGTGCTTTGATCTGTAGTGCAATTAGTAAAAATACCAACAATAAATACCTCATTCGTTTTCCAATTGTTTTTTATATTCTTCTAAATTAGCTTTTATTTTATCATCGAGTTCGGGTTCCCTTATATCTTTGTATTTTTTTAACTCTTCATACAAAATTGAAGCAACTATTAACCGGGCAGCTTTTTTATTGTCCGAAGGAACAATGAACCAGGGGGCATGCGGTTTTGATGTATTGTTAAGTGCTTCCTCGTAGCATTTTTGGTATTGGTCCCAAATAAGTCTTTCCTTTAAATCGCCAGGGGAAAACTTCCAGTTTTTCTTCCTTAATTCCAACCTTCTCAATAATCGCTGCCGTTGCTCCTCCTTGGATAAATGCAGAAAAAATTTAAATATAATGGTCCCGTTTTCCGCTATATGACGTTCAAAATTATTTATTTGTTCAAAACGTTTGTCCCAAAAACTTTGATCTATGTCCTCTACCCTATGGATTCCGGGAATATGTTCATTCAATATGTATTCCGGATGCACCCTGGTTACCAAAACATTTTCGTAATGTGTACGGTTAAAAACCCCAAATTTTCCCTTTGCCGGCAGGGCAATATAGTGTCGCCAAATATAGTCGTGCTTTAATTCCAGCTCTGTTGGTACTTTAAAACTATGCACCACTACCCCCCTGGCATTAAAATCCTTGAATACTTCCCTAATCAAACTATCCTTCCCGGCAGTATCGGTACCCTGCAAACAAATTAAAACGCTGTATTTGGCATGGGCATACATGGTATCCTGAAACTCCCCTAATTCTATCCTAACGCTTTCAAGTGCTTTCCTTAATTTTTTATCCGAAGACCCCAAATCTTCCCTTGTATTTAAATCGGCCAATTTAATTTCCCTATCAACCCTATAAGTTGCTGCTTCTATGTTCTTCATGAATTGGTTTTAGTGCTCCAGTATTGAGCAATTAAAGACAAAAAATATATGAAATTTTTCAGACTACCTAAAAGTTAAGGCCAGAATGCGTTAAGTTATAGGTATTAATCATAATTACCCAAGTATTGGACATTCACCTTATGTTGGCTTAAAATTTACGCATATTCATAAGAAATTACCCTAATTCCGAAGTAAAATCAGGCACCCTAGTGGATCTATATGCTTCATATACAAGGGAATCCAAAAAAAAACACAACCTTATATCCATAAAAAGCCACTGTTGGTCTAAAAACATAGTTTTAAGATGTACTTCATCGAAAAAATCATCTAAATACAAGGTGGTAAGCTTACCTTTACAAGGTTATATTTCCCAGTATAACAATAAACTAAAACCTACTTTATGAGACATTCCGTTATAATTGTTTGTTCTTTGGCGCTGTTTATTTATTCTTCCTTTAAGAGTAACAAAGCCTGTGAATATGCCGGTTCCAATATTGGTTACATCCAATCACAAACTGAAAAGGCCATTGCCACCGACGACATTAACATCTCCAAATATTTTGCCTATAAAGCATTGAACGCCATAGTGAAATCCAAGTCCCAATTAGAGGATTGTGGCTGCGAGCATGCCATGGCACTTATACACGAAAGTTCCGTTAACTTGACCAATGCCACTAGGGCCTCCTCTATACCTGGTGTACAAATACTCCTAAAAAAGGCCTTGGACAATGCTTTGGGAAGTATGGAAGCCTTAAACGAACACGATTCCCATGATAGCAGATATAATAACGATGTTCTGGCTATGAATACCAAAACTTCCATAGCTGCAAAAGAATCACTTAAACCTGTAGATACAAATACCCTTGAAATCAAAGTGAATATTGCCTTGGAAAAGTTCAAAGAATCTTTGGACAAGGTAGTGGAAACTGTAGATTGCAAAGAAGCCACTGCATTTGCGCAAAACGTGTACAATAATTGTGAACAGCAACTTCTAAAATCCAACCTTTCTGCAGGCAAAAAATACTATAACCTAAAAACCAAAGAAATTGCCGCCAATGCCCTTAAAAAGTTGAATGGCTGCAGGAACTAACGATGAGCAATGAGATAATTAAAATAAGCCTTAACTAGTTCCCTTTACCCCCATTTTCCCGAAACACTAAAGAACCTATTGGGTATCGAGGCCTAATTTCCACCTTCATACTTAGGTTCCAAATAGCCCTTCTTTACTAAACCAATAGCTTTATTTACTGGCAAAAGATTTTACGTCTTCCTCGGTTACTTCGTTGCCCCCAAGTATTATAAGCCGCTCTACAACATTTCTCAATTCCCTAATATTCCCAGTCCAGTCATACCCTTTTAACAAGGCAATGGCCTTTGCAGAAAAGGTTTTGGGAGTACTACCATGCTCTGAGGCTATTTTTTCTGAGAAGTGTTTTATGAGTAAAGGTATATCATCCCTTCTATCGTTCAATGAAGGAACCTTAATTAGAATTACTGCTAATCTGTGGTATAGATCTTCGCGAAACCTTCCGCTTTCAATTTCCTTTTTTAGGTCCTTATTGGTGGCGGCCACTACTCTAACATCTACTTTGATGTCTTTATCCGATCCTACCCTGCTTATTTTATTTTCCTGAAGTGCCCTAAGAACTTTTGCCTGGGCAGAAAGGCTCATGTCCCCTATTTCATCCAAAAAAATGGTTCCTTTATTTGCAGCCTCAAACTTTCCGGCCCGGTCCTTTACAGCGGATGTGAAAGCCCCCTTAACATGTCCAAAAAGTTCGCTTTCAATTAATTCGGAAGGGATTGCTGCACAGTTGACCTCAATCAGAGGATTGGCATTCCGCTCGCTTTTTTCATGGATCCAATGGGCCACTAGTTCCTTACCTGTACCATTGGAACCCGTAATGAGGACTCTGGCATCGGTTGGGGCTACTTTTTCTATCATTTCCTTAATGACGGAGATTTCATTGCTTTCCCCAATCATTTCATAATTTTTGCTTACTTTTTTCTTCAGAATTTTATTCTCCACCACCAAATCCTTTCTATCCAAGGCATTGCGCACTGTAGTCAACAACCTGTTTAGATCGGGTGGTTTTGAAATATAATCGAAGGCCCCGAGCCTCATGGTATTCACTGCCGTATCCAGGTCTCCGTGCCCGGAAATCATAATGAAGGGAATTTCGGGCTTTATTTTTCTCGCTGCTTCCAAAACCTCGACCCCATCCATTTTGGGCATCTTTATATCACAAAGTACAAGATCAAAATCATCTTTTTTAATTGTTTCCAACCCTATCAACCCATCTTCGGCCTCCTCCACTTTATAGTTTTCATTTTCCTCCGAAAGGATTTTCACCAAAACCCTTCTAATGGCCGATTCATCTTCAATTACAAGTATTCTAGACATAATTATGTATTTTAAATTCCAATCCTAAAACCTGTTCTAAAATAGAAACTAGGTTCATCGTTCAATGTAAAGATATCATTTCGCTCTTCATCCCTCAACACCCCCGCCTGAAACAAGGTATGGCCCGCGTAGCCATAAAAGAAAATATTTTTGGCCACTGCATATTGGTATCCCAATGTAAACAAAGCCACCGAGGTAGAAATGGAAGAGGCAACACCAGAATCCGAGCTGATTACCGTATTCTGCAAATTAACGTAATATCCATCCAAAATAAACTCGGTCTGCAGCATATGTTTATCGTTAAAAAAATATTTCATGCCACTCTTGGGAGCCCCCACCACATATGCCCAATTGGGATGGAACCGCTTTTCAAAATAAACCAAGGGCAAGGGAACTCTAACGGCCACAGTTGAGTTATAGGCTATTCCCAGTACCAAGCGCGTTGGTTTTTCAATTTTAGGCCTATCCCGTAAGGCCCCTATGGTCATGTTAACGGAGACATCCCCCTGCCCAATATCATTGGTCAAAGTGGACGACAAACGTGGCGTTACCACCCCTACAAAGCGCCAGTCCTTATTGTACTGCAATATATAGGCCATATTTAAATCGGCAACATGAAAGGTTTCCGTGATTACATCGTCATAGGGCGTTCTACGGTTTAGATCGTAGGCAATGCGATTGTATTCGCCCCCGACAATAATATTGTCATTTTTTCCTACTTTAATGGGCAGGTTGGCCACCAGTTTAATTCTGGATAATTTTGCTTCAGCCGTATTTCTTGGCATCAACATATATTCTAACCTAAAAACATCCGGTGTTTGGGCAAGACAAAAATTCATCGACAAAAAGAATCCCAAAATGAATTCCCTACCCTTTCCCTTAATTCCCATTCCCAATATCCTTTTTTTCTACCTGCATCGTTTCAATTGGACGGGATTGAAACATATGAACATCCCTTTGAGGAAAAGGGATACTTATATTGTACTCCCTAAATTTAGCATCTATAATATACCGCATAGCACTTTTAATTTTTGGATCTCCATAACTGTCGTTAATGAAAAAATTGATGGAAAACATTAAAGCGGAATCCCCAAAATCTTCAAAAAGTACAAATGGCTTGGGATTTTTCAAGACCCCTTTTTGTTCACTCGCAATATTTTCCAAAATTTTAGTCACCAAAGCAACATCGCTTCCATAGGCCACTCCAACCTTAACGTTCTCCCTGGTACTTTTATGATTTTGGGTATAATTATAAATACTATCCGTTAGAAATTGATGGTTGGGAATTATGATTACCTTATCATCCCTAGTAAGCGCCCTTGTAGTCCTTAATCGAATTTCGAAAACCTGCCCTACCTTTTGGTTTACCTCCACAATATCCCCTACGCGCAAAGACTGATCCAATATAATCAGAATACCGGAAATAATGTCCTGAAACAAATATTGAAGGGCAAATCCCAAACCAACAAACAGCGCCGCCGATGCGGTCATCAAAACAGTGAGATTGACCCCGGATGTATGCAGAACGATCAGTACTACCAGTATATAAAAGAGGTACCTTAAAAATCCAAAAATACTGACAAACTTATTCCTATCCTCCTCGGGTAACTTTGAGGTAATCAATTTATGAATCAGTTTTAAGGCGTAGGTTACCAGGATTATTGTAACAATGATGGTCAAAAGGGTAGCAGTGGTAATTTCCACCTTATCACCAGGCCAAATTTTGTAGCTGAGGAATTCCTCCAATCCCTTTATTATACCTTTTAATTCCTCCATATCAATATTTCAGCCATTTAAACAAATCCCTATAGGAAGGCTTCTTTCCGTACATCAATATCCCTACCCTATATATTTTGGCCGCCAACCATACAATACCTATAAAAGTGATAATTAATAATAGAATTGAAACCACAACCTCCCATATTGGCACCCCCCCTTCACCTATACCGCCCGGTAGACGCATGAGCATTACAATTGGCGATGTTAAGGGAAATAATGAGAACCCTACAGCAATTGGGCCATGGGGATTATTAAAGACCGAGAAGAAACCAACATAAATGGCCAACATTAATGGCAATATAATTGGAAAAATAAATTGTTGTGTATCTGTCTCGTTGTCCACTGCAGCCCCTATGGCCGCATATATTGAACTATATATTAGGTAACCCAGGACAAAATAGATGACAAAAAAGCAAATAAGCATTATCCAAGGAATCCTAAAAAGTTCGTTCGCGTACAATTGCATGGCAGAATCCGATGCTGTCACATAGGCAGCCCCTCCTATCAGACCAGGGGTATTGCCAGCCTCGGAGTTAAGGGCAGATGGATCAATGTCGAAAACAAGAATCAATACACCAAACATGATAAAGGCCGAAATAATCCAGATAGCGAACTGGGTAACACCAGCCAAGGAAGTTCCAATTATTTTCCCCAGCATAAGTTGAAAAGGTTTCACGGAAGAAATAATAACTTCTATTATCCTGGTGGTTTTTTCCTCTATCACACTGCGCATTACAAAGCCACCGTATATAATAATGAACATCATGATCAGGTACCCAAATGCCCCACCTATAAAAGCTTTCATTTCGGTTATGCCTTTTAGGTTCTGTTCCCCTGAAAAGGTAGCGGTATTGATTTCAAAATTATTGTCAACACTTTCAAAATCCGATACAGAGACGCCTAATTCCTGTAGTCGCTGCATACGTAATCGATCTTCGAATACATTTTCCAAGTTATCTAAAATAGAAGATCCCGGAGCATCCTTACTATAAAAAAAAGACCTACTTACCACTTGTTCCAAGTCCTTATCATTGGGAATGTACAGCAAGCCATAAAATCCCATTTTTTGAATGGAATCCTTCGCCGCCTCCAGGCCTATATCTTTAAATTTTATAAACGAAGTACTTTCCGTTCCCTGAAAGTCGGTGGAAAAATAATTGCTTTCGTTTAATATTCCAATAGTCCGTTTTTCACTATCGTTGATCTTGGTCAGATAAACAATAAGAACTACCATTCCCACCATGAGGATCGGACTCAAGAAAGTCATGACCACAAATGATTTATTTCTAACCTTTGCTAAATATTCGCGTTTTATGATGAGCGATAACTTCCCCATAAGTACTATCTGGATTGAACGGTTCTAATAAATATGTCGTTTGCCGATGGAATTGTCTCCATGAAATTGTTGACATTTGCCTTGCCCGATAAATGGGCCAGAAAGTGACCTGTATTATCAGATGGCAGTTGCACTGTAAAATTTAGTTGCAATCCGTCATCTACATATTCCGAAGATAGAATCTCAAATTTATCCTTTAGATCCTCCAAGAGACCGTTGGCGCTCTGTACCCCTAGCCCAACCTTATAAATATTATTTTTATAGGCCTTTTTAATATCGCTAAGCTTACCATCCAATATTTTCTCGGACTTGTGCACCAAGGCTATATATTCGCATAGTTCCTCCACGGATTCCATCCGGTGCGTTGAAAAAATTATGGTGGTGCCCTTATCCCTTAATTGAAGGATTTCATCCTTAATAAGGTTGGCATTTATAGGATCAAAACCGCTAAAGGGTTCATCGAAGATCAAAAGCTTTGGTTCATGTAGAACTGTTACAATAAATTGGATCTTTTGGGCCATGCCCTTAGAGAGCTCCTGTATTTTCTTGTTCCACCAATCCCCGATCTCCAGTCTATCAAACCAATATTTCAACCTGATTTTGGCATCGGACTTGGACAGTCCTTTTAACTGGGCCAGATACAGGGCCTGTTCCCCAACCTTCATACTTTTATAAAGCCCCCTTTCCTCCGGCAAATATCCAATCATAGAAATATGCTGGTCCCGCAATGGCTCACCATCAAAGTAAATTGCCCCTTGATCCGGATAAATTATTTGATTAATAATCCGTATTAATGTGGTTTTCCCAGCTCCATTGGGTCCAAGCAAACCATAGATACTATTCTTGGGAATTTCCAATGAAACTTTGTTGAGAGCTATATGGCTCCCAAACTGCTTTGAAACCTCATTAGCGACCAATATATTATTCATGCATGCAATTTCCCCAAAGATATATAATTGCTATTTAAGAGATAGGACGGATATTTATAAATTATACTTTTTTACGTATTTTAACTTGGATTATTATCGAAGGCTGGGTTCTTTATAAAATTCTAAAATTATCGATTCCAAAAAACAAGAAAACAGAACTAATTAATAAAGCAGCGTACGTCCTTAACTTAGGGGGTATTTATTACCCAACTTGTTTATTGAGTATCTTGGGAAATTTGAAGATGTGGTTGCCATAAAGTCAAGCTTGGAACAAGGTAGGGTCCCGCCGAAGGGCGGGATTAATGGATCAATCCCAAAAGTTGTGTGTGAATTACAAAAAAATATAATTTACTATTTCAAATTTGTGTCCTGTTCATTTTTTGCATCGCCCAAATGCGTAGCATTCATGAATACCATTAAAGATCAATAGACCAGCCGATGAATAAAAAACGACCAGGGCCGAATAACCAAGGTACGGTGTACCTTGGTTAGGAGGAGCCAGCTGTAGCCATGGCCAAGCTGATTTTAAATTTCTTTAAATCTACGCACTTTCCACGGCCCCGGCGTCCAGGCCGCTTTCACTATGGTGAAATGCTCTATGGACGCCTTCCACCTTCCAATGTGAAAACCACTTGATTTAAGACGAAATCGAAGATTCACGAAAACCATTAAAAAACTATAAAAACCACTTGAGTAAAATGAAAGAATAATTTAAACATTGGTTTTACTGAATTACTCCTACCAATAAAAACTATTGATCAAAAAACACGACTGATCAAATTAATCCTGATTTTTTGATAAACACAATAATTGTTCCTGATTTGGATTAATTCAACCGACCGTGTTTATTGCGCACCTTCGGTGCTTGCCGACATCCAACTAATAGATCCCGCCAAAAGGCGGGATTAATTCAACCGACCGTGTTTATTGCGCACCTTCGGTGCTTATAAAAACGGGGTTTCATTAACAAAACCCACCCGCAAAAACGTTAAGATCCCGCCGAAGGGCGGGATTAGTTCAACCAATCGTGTTTATTACGCCCCTTCGGGCTTATAAAAACAGGGTTTCACTAAAAACAAAACCCACCCTCAACGAATCAAGGATGGGAAAAAAAATTGCTATGAAAAAGAAAATAATATTGGTTTCCCAATATTATCTCAAATATACGTTTTTTATTTAAAACCGTAATCCCTCGTTTAGGAGAACATATCCTTCACCTTTTCAAAGAAAGATTTATCGGATTTCTCTGGTCTTGGTTCAAAATTTTCGTTGTTCTGCATGCGTTCGAAAAAATCCTTTTGCTCCTTATTTAATTCCTTAGGTGTCCAAACATTTACATGTACCAATAAATCCCCACTGCCATAGCCGTTTAGGCTTGTAATACCTTTACCTCGTAATCGTAAAATCTTACCGGACTGTATCCCGGCTTCCAGTTTTATCCTAACCTTACCACCTACGGCATCAATTTCTTTTGAGGTACCTAAAACCGCTTCAGAAATACTGATATAAAGATCATAATGAAGGTTGTCCCCTTCCCGTTTTAAAGTATCGTGCTCTTCTGTCTCAATCGCCACCAATAAATCTCCAGGAACTCCATTCCCAGGTGCATCGTTTCCTTTATTGGGCACTTTTAACTGCATTCCATCCTCTACTCCAGCAGGAATATTGATACTTACGGTTTCCTCTGAAACTTTTAGTCCATTGGCATCCGCATCACTGGGTTTCCTATCAATTATTTGTCCACTGCCCCCACAGGTGCTGCAGGTAGCTGCAGTCTGCATTCTCCCTAGAATTGTATTGGTTATTTTGGTAACCTGTCCTCGACCGCCACAGGTACCACAGGTTTGATAGGTTACCCCTTCTGCCTGAATTTTTCGCCTTACCTTAATCTTCTTTTCTACACCATTGGCAATTTCCTCTAGGGTCAACTTAACCCTTATCCTTAAATTGCTTCCCTTAACACGTCTTTGACCGCCACTGCCACCAAATCCGGAAAAGCCACTAAAACCTCCACCACCAAAGGCGCCGCCGAAAATATCCCCGAACTGGCTAAAAATGTCATCCATATTCATGCCACCGCCGCCAAATCCGCCACCGCCTTCAAAGGCCGCGTGGCCATACTGGTCGTACCGCGCTTTCTTATTGGGGTCGCTTAAAACTTCATAGGCTTCGGCCGCTTTTTTAAACATTTCCTCTGCCTTGGCATCACCTGGGTTTTTATCAGGATGGTACTCGATTGCCTTTTTCCTATAAGCTTTCTTTACTTCGGCCGCTGTAGCATTTTTCCCAATGCCCAAGATGTCATAATAATCCTCCTTCATAAAATAATTTTAATTTCCTACAACCACTTTTGGATGGCGTATGATTTTATCCCCCAGTTTAAAACCTTTTTCAACTACATCCACTACTTTTCCTTTCAATTTTTTACTAGGGGCTGGAATTTGGGTGATGGCGTCGTGAATTTCCGCATCAAAGGAATCACCTTGCTTGACTTCAATTTCCTGAAGACCCTTATTTTTTAAAGTTTCTTTAAATTTATTGCTTATTAATTCTACCCCTTTGAACATTTCCTGATCCTCCGACTTGGAAATTTCCTTTAAAGCACGATCAAAATCATCGATAACTGGTAATAATGACACAATTACTTCTTGACCCGCCGTCTTAAACAAATCCATTCTTTCCTTGGAGGTACGTCTTTTATAATTTTCAAATTCCGCAAAAAGACGTAAAAATTTATCCTTTTCCTTATTAAGTTCCTCCTGCAATTGCTCTTCCTGGCTTAGCCCTTCCTTTTTATCAAAGTTCTCACTCCCGGCAGATGAACCGTCCTGTTCCGAATCTTGATTCTCTATATTGTTCAGAACATCATCTTCCATCTCTTCTGTTTTATTTTCGTTGCTCATTTATAATACATTTATATACTTCCGAATTTCAAATGGCAAAAGTACTGCCAATTCTTTAAAAATGTCATAATGTCATTAAACTTTATAAAAAAACATCCACCAATGGCGGATGTTCGGAACTCAAAAAATTGTCATGATTACGGAATAAGCCCATTCTTATAGAGCGCATCCCTTGCCGTGTACCCTCCCTTGTCCAAATAAATATTCTCCAGTGCCCTGCAAATATTGGGATAGGCAAAATCAAAACCCGAATCCTCTATTTTTTTACTGCTTACTCGCTGGCTGGCAAACAACAAATAGGACATTTCACCTAAACCCAAACGTATTAAAGTTTTCGGAATATGGGGCAAGATCAACGGTCTTTGCAAAACCCTTGCTATTTCTTTGGTAAGCTTAACATTGGTCACCGGATTGGGGGCCACGGCATTATAAATTCCACTTAGGTCCTTTAAAATAACATGTAGAAATATTCGTCCGAGATCGTAAAGATGAATCCAAGATTGCCATTGGTTGCCCGAACCTATGGCAGCCCCCACATAATATTTTACAGGTTTGGCCATTTCCGGCAATGCCCCTCCTTTATCGGACATTACCAACCCTATCCTAATCTTGGCAGTTTGGATATTCAATTTTTCAAATGCATCCACTTCTTTCTCCCAAATAGAGACCACCTCTCCCAAGAAACTGTCATCCACCTCTTCTACCTCTTCCTTATAATATTGGGAAAGGGAATTGGGGTAAATCCCTATCGCAGAAGCGGATACAATTGTTTTAATACTATGGACCCCAATTTTGGAAATAGCGCCCAATAAAGTCCTCAGGGATTTTACCCTACTGTTAAGTATCTTTTTTTTATTGTTTCGTGTCCATCTCTTGGAAATACTGGATCCTGCAAGGTTAATTATTGTAGTTACCCCATTGAAGCAATTTGCGTCTATTTCGTTGTTTTCCGGATTCCAGTAAAAGCCATTAAAATCCTTCTGGGAAACGATTTTATCCTTATTGGTGGTCAAGTAATTTACCGAGATTTTGTTCTGTTTGCACAAATTTACAATTTCACGCCCCACCAAACCTGTTGCACCTGTTATCAAAACCTTCATACCCTTGCTTCTTTCTATCGACTTTGATATAAATATATGGGTTTTTATGATCTAAATAATTCACTTTAGTGTAGGTTTAACAGTCCAAGCCCTTTAGGTGTTAAGTAAACCATAATACCGCCATATTAATTAGGAAACTTTTAAGGCTCTTAGCATTTCCCTTTTCCCAGGGGGGCCCGGTAAGCGTTCCACGACAAAACCTACTGCCTGCATGGCCCTCCTTACACTGCCCTTGGCAGAATAGGTTACCAGCACTCCATTTTGTTTCAAAGCCCTGTACATTATGGCAAATACTTCCTCCGTCCAAAGTTCTGGCTGTACCCTGGCACCAAAGGCATCAAAATAAATTAGGTCGAATAGGTCTATGTCCGAAATTTGCCTAAAATCGATTTGCCGCTTTAACAATGAAAAATTGGCCGACATAGAATGCGCTTCCTCCCAAGAAGTTTGGTGCATCTTAAAAAAATGCTGTTCCAAATACACGGCATCCAAAGCCCCTGTATATTCCAATTGCTCCAGTTCTTCCGGAAGTACGGGATAGGCCTCAACACCAGTATAGGCCACCTCCAAACCCTGTTTCTCCGATTCCAATAATGTTATAAGGGCATTCAATCCCGTTCCGAAGCCAATTTCCATAATAGATAATTGTCTGTCATGGAATAGGGATAGGCCGTTCTTGATGAAGACATGATAGGCTTCTTGAACAGCACCGTGTACGGAATGATATTGCTCGTTCCAATCTTCGATCTGAATAGTTTTGGAACCGTCGGCCGTAGTTATAATTTTTCTTTTCAATTTATTCTTTTTATCAATACGCCATCTGCCTCAAGGGCATATTTTTTCGTTACCTTCATTAGGTCTGTAGTTTCCTCTTTGGATTTTCTTCTCCACGGGCAAAATGTCTTTTTTCCAGAACACTCCTTACTTCAACAAAGGCCTAACCACTTACAATTACCTCTAACCCCAGCAGTTCCTGTGACAGAAAGAACACTTTAATCCAACCATGCCAATTTCGTCCACCACCCTTTTTGCCTTACAAACCTCCATCAATAGACCGGAAAACAAGCATATCTTTCCCGGATATTTTATTATATTCCCAAGCATTTCCCCACTGCTTAAGATGCCGGAATCACAAAATTGATTACCAAAATAAACGTTATGCCCTTTTTTTTGGTTGCTTTGATTGGTGCCAACAGCCTAATTTAGGCTAAACATGCTAAAAACGCCATAAAAGTCACAATCAAAATGTTAAATTTCTTTAAAATATTCAGAATTTATAACACTTTACAAAACTGGGTATTTTTAGACAGAAAAAAGAAGAACTACTAATGTTATTTGCTTAATTTTATTGCTTTAAATTAGAATTCTATGCAAACTGTTTCAAATTCAATAATAGTTGAGAAAGTTAAGGACTCGAAAATTGATAAAGTAGATTTTAATAATTTATCGTTTGGAAAATATTTTACGGACCATATGATGGTCTGCAATTATAAGAATGGGGCTTGGGAAGTTCCAAAGATAGTTCCTTACCAACCCATTACCCTTGACCCATCCGCTAAAATTTTTCATTACGGACAATCTGTTTTTGAAGGAATGAAAGCTTATAAGGACAATGACCAAAATGTTTGGCTATTTCGTCCTTTGGAAAACCAAAAACGGATCAACATTTCATCCAAAAGACTTGCCATGCCGGAATTCCCGGAAGATTATTTTATGGATGGCTTAAAAGCACTTTTGAAAATGGACCATAAATGGATTCCTACCGCAGAAGGAAGCTCCCTGTACATTAGGCCCTTTGTGTTTGCTTCAGGGTGCGGATTCCATGCTTCCCCCTCGGAAGAATACAAATTTATTATTGCCTGCTCCCCATCTACCTCGTATTTTGCTGGGAAGGTAAAGGTTTTGATAGAGGAGAAATATTCACGGTCGGCCAATGGTGGTGTAGGTTTTGCAAAGGCCGGCGGGAATTACGCCGGACAGTTTTACCCTACTCAATTGGCCGTTGAAAAAGGCTATAATCAAGTGATCTGGACGGATGACAACAACCACGAATATATTGAGGAGGCCGGGGCCATGAACATATTTGTCAGGATAAATGACACCTTGATTACCAGTCCCACAAGTGATAGAATTTTGGACGGTATAACCAGAAAAAGTATCATAGATATTGCCAAGGATGAAAATATAAATGTAAAGGTTAGAAAAATTACTGTAAAAGAGGTTGTTGAAGCTTCAAAAAACGGTAACCTTAAAGAGATGTTCGGGGCCGGTACCGCTGCGGTAATCTCTCCAATCGCTACTTTTGGCTATCAGGGAAAGGACTATGATCTACCCGAAATAAAGGATAGTTATGCCTCCTTATTAAAAAAGCGCATTACAGATATACAATATAACAAGGCCGAGGATAAATTTGGCTGGAGATACCAAGTGGATATCAAATAATAATTAGTGTATACCATTTAGATAGCCCTTCGACCAAAATGGTCGAAGGGCTTTTTTCATCCATTAATACTACCGGAATTCGGGACACTATTTTTTGTCCAAAATATCCACTATGTTCGGCTTGAAGTAATTGGGGCCTTTAAGCACTTTTCCGTCCTCCCTATAAATAGGTTTGCCATCCTCCCCCAATTTACTCATATTACTTCGCTGTATTTCCTCAAAAACTTCCTCAATTTTATATTGCATACCATGTTCAAGTATGGTTCCACACAATATATATAACATATCGCCGAGGGCATCCGCAACTTCAACCAGATCATTATTGTTCGCAGCCTCCAGATATTCCTTATTTTCCTCGTCCATCAAATTATAGCGAAGTAAATTTTTGGCCTCGCCCAAATCTGCCCTGACCTCTTTGGAAACACCCAACCCAAACGAATTATGAAACAATTCCACTGCACTAAGTTTACTTTTCATTATTGTAATTATTTAAGTTAGATTTGCGTAAAAATAAAAATATGTTCAGTACGGGGCAATTAATTTTTGCTGGTCTCTTTTTTGTCGCCTTTGTTGCAATTATCATTATTTCCTATCAAAAGGACAAAAAATTACATAAAAAAAATTACAAAGGAGTTAAATGGGTAGGACTTTTCTTCACATTATTCATAGTAATCTTGATCCTAATTAAATACTTTCTTAAAAATTAACATTTAATTTTACTTCCCCACAAAAAGAATTACTATAAATAACAAATTAGGCTTTTAGAGCGTTTAATGTACGAAAAGACGTAATTTTGCGTTAAGTAACTAAATCATTTAGTTGTATGGTAACTTTTTTCAGCATTTTCTTAGTTCTTATCGGTATAAACGCATTGCTTTTTTTGGTCAGTTTTAACAGCAGTCCAAAAAAGAAGGAAAAATCCGTAAAAAATATTTCAGAATCTACCACAGTAATCTTCCCCCTAGATTTAATTAACTCGAAATATAAAAAGGCAGTTTAAGCAGCCTAACAGGAAATATGTGCATCTTTACATAAATACTATCTTTGTGCAGTATTTATGATTACGCAATGCAAATTTTTAAGAACCTCTATCCATTGATTTTTATTTACCTTCATCAAGGGATAAAAATTAAGAACCTATGAAACAATTTCTACTCGTCTTTATAGGTGGAGGCTTGGGAAGTGGACTGCGATTTTTATTGAGCAGAACTTTCAACAAAACTTTTCACAATTTTTTTCTAGGTACATTTATTGTAAACATCGTTGGTTGCTTACTGATTGGCTTCCTTATTGGGCTCTCCTTTAAGAACAACCTACTTACTTCAAATCAGACCTTGTTATTAACAACAGGTTTTTGTGGAGGCTTCACTACTTTTTCCACTTTTGCACTGGAACAACACTCCTTATTAAAAACCGGGGACCTTATTAATTTTACCATCTACACTCTTGCCAGCCTTACAATCGGAATCCTTGCGATAGCCATCGGGTTCTGGTTTTCCAAATTATAGGCACCATCTTATTACTTCCTATATATATAGGCATATCTATTCATATAGGTGGATTTAGCCATTTTTCTGCATTATCGATAGCAAAACACCCAAAAATCCGCGATTTTTTCAGTTTTTTCCAAAAACAAATGTTAAAAGTTTTAACAAATCAGCATAATTATCTTTACGAATAACGATACCCCCAAAATATTTGGGGTATTTTTATGTAAAATGTAATTTTAACGTATATACCCCTAAAAAAATAGGGGGGTATGTATTTAATATATATTTTTGTCTCATAAATAATAAATCAATTATGAAAAAAATCGAGGCAATTATTAGGAAGTCAAAATTTGATGACGTAAAAAAAGCGTTACATCAAATTGGAGTAAACTTTTTTAGTTACTGGGACGTAACAGGAGTCGGAAATGAAAAAGAAGGGCATGTCTATAGAGGTATATCCTACAGCACATCCGACATTCAACGCAGGTATCTTTCCATTGTAATATCTGATGATTTCTTGGAAACAACCGTTAACACCATCCTGGAAACAGCGTATTCCGGTAACGTAGGTGACGGTAAAATTTTCGTTTCCGAAATTTTGGAAGCTTATCGCATCAGAACAAAAGAAAGCGGAAAAGCAGGAATTAACTAAAAAAAATTAAGAACCAACAAACAACAACAACATGGACGTAGGATTATTTACAGCAAATAACGTTTGGATGATGATATGTACGGCTCTCGTATTCTTCATGCATTTAGGGTTTTCACTTTTGGAAATCGGATTAACCAGACAAAAAAACACCATCAACATTTTATTTAAGAATGTGTTTATCATTTGTATAGGGTTACTCCTATATTATATAGGAGGATTCAACCTTATGTATCCAGGTGATTTCAACGGTTATCTTGGTTTTGCAGGATTCGGCCTTGAAGCCCCCATTTTACCGGATGGTAGTTTGGACCTTACCTATAGTGAAGGTTATACCTATTGGACGGATTTTCTTTTTCAGGCCATGTTTGCGGCAACAGCTGCAACCATAGTTTCTGGAGCTGTCGCCGAACGTATTAAACTAGGCGGGTTCATGATTTTCACCATAATCTATGTAGGCCTTGTCTATCCAATTGTTGGATCATGGCAATGGGGAGGTGGATTCCTTTCCACCCTAGGTGGTGAAGATGGAGGATTCCATGATTTCGCAGGATCTACATTGGTACATTCCGTTGGAGGATGGGCAGCTTTGATTGCCATATATATATTAGGGCCCAGGATTGGTAAGTTTGACGAAGATGGAAAACCAAACGCAATTCCAGGACATAACATCCCATTGGCTGCAGCTGGAGTTCTTATACTTTGGTTAGGCTGGTTTGGCTTTAACGGAGGATCTGTATTATCCGCAGATCCAGCCGGAACTTCCATTGTATTGGTCACTACTTGTTTGGCAGCAGCAGCAGGTGGCATCGGATCATTTATTTTCTCTACGATGCTTTACAAAAACTACGACCTTACCATGATGCTGAACGGTATCTTGGGTGGCTTGGTCGGAATTACGGCCGGGGCCGACTTAATGTCCCCTTTAGAGTCCATTATTATAGGACTAATTGCCGGTGTAGTTATTGTATTGGGAGTAGCTTTGGTAGACAGATTAAAACTGGACGATCCTGTTGGAGCCGTTGCCGTTCACTTAATCTGCGGTATCTGGGGTACATTGGCAGTAGGAATCTTTGGAACCAAGGCCGGTCTTACACAATTATTGTATCAATTGACTGGTGTAGCTGCAGCAGGCGTTTTCTGTTGCCTAACAGCTTTTATTATTCTATTCGCCATCAAGAAGACTTCTGGAATTAGAGTTTCCAAAGAAGAAGAATTGGAAGGCCTGGATTTACACGAGCACGGGATGGATGCCTATGCCGATTTCAGAATGAACCAACACTAATAAAGAAAACAAAAGGTAACGGAGCGTTTTGCAGAACGCTCCGTTAATAACCTTTTTTCAATACAACAACTCAATAATTAGCAAACATCCTTAAACAAGGATATAAACAATTGAATTATGAAAACGATTATTTATACAAAATACGTAAAAAATTTACTATTACTTGCATTTGCCTTTGCCTCAACAGCAACTTTCGCTCAAGAAGATGAAGAGGAAGCCAAGAAATTCAGCCTAAGCGGAAGTGTGGATGCCTACTACAGAACCAACTTAAATGGCGATAACGGTTTTGACGATGCTTCCGGTCTACCTAATGCCGCACCGGGATCTTCATTTGCCAACTTACCTGGCTTTGCTTTGGGTATGGCCAATGTGATTGCCGCTTACGAAGGCGAAGATGTTGGGTTTGTAGCCGACCTTGTTTTTGGCCCTAGAGGAACAGATGCTATTTTTGCCTCTCCCTTATATTCAGCCACTGGAAACATTGTAAATCAATTATATGTTTATTGGAATTTAAGCCCATCGGTTAAATTAACATTTGGTAACTTCAACACCTTCTTGGGTTACGAAGTAATATCTCCTGTTGCCAATTTTAACTACAGTACATCCTATTTGTTTTCTTATGGTCCTTTCTCCCATACCGGTTTGAAGGCCGACTTTACACTATCTGATGACTTTAGCCTAATGTTGGCAATCATGAACCCAACAGATTTGACCGAATTGAATCCTACCGAAAAATACGCTTTCGGCGCTCAATTGGGATACAGTGGCCAATTCCTTAATTTCTTAGCCGATGACGGGGCATTTGAAATTGACTTCACAGGTGGTTTCGATTTGTCCGATGAGTTTTTCTTGGGAATCAATGCAGCCCTTTACGATAATGACGACATTGGATTTGCTGGTGTAGCCCTTTATCCACAATACGCTACCTCCGATAACTTCACCTTGGGATTAAGAGGTGAATATTTCACAGAAACAGGAGACTATGGTGCTATCGGAACCGGAGTTGAAGATTCCAGCGTTTTTGCCGTAACGCTTACAGGTAGTGCCACAATTGGTAATTTAATCATCAAGCCTGAATTAAGATTGGATAGCGCTTCAGACGATTCTTTTAACTTTCTAGATTCGGATTTGGCCCCACAAAAGAGTTTATCCTCATTTGTAATAGCAGCCGTTTACTCTTTCTAAACAAAATTGAGATTATTATTTATAGCCCCGCTCTATGCGGGGCTTTTATATTTTTAGCCCTTTTTAAACTCCTTTACACCGGCCGCGATAGGAATATCCAGCCTATTCTGCTTGGGAACCAACGGACAGGAATACTTTGGATTGTAAGCACAGTACGGATTATAGGCCTTATTAAAATCCAAGAGTATGGTATCCCCCATTGGAATGGTCAAGTCTAAATACCTACCCCCACCATAGGTTTCCTCCCCATTGGTAAGGTCCGCAAAGGGCAAAAACAAATAATCCCTATATTTTTCCTGATGCATTAATTCCTGGTTTTGATAAACCTCCAATTTATGGGTACGTCCATGTAGACTAAAAGTTATTATCCCAAATACAACCTCCTCTGTCTGTCTTTCCGTAGTGGTCGGCATCATAAAAGGTAAGGCCTCGGGGGTTCTAGTAAATTTTGCCTTAATCCTATAGGTAGTATCGGGTTCATAAAAATCCAAAGTGGTAAAATCCTTTCTATACCTATCTGGCAAGGGAGAGGTTTCAGGATCCTTGAATTCCATATTTATTTTTTTCTGGAATTGCATAATATCCTCCAAAGCTCCGGTTACAGGTCCCACCGTATTGTCTTGCTCCTGATCATGGTACCTTTTTTCCTTACAGCCCAGTGACAATAAGATTAAAACCAAAAATAACTGCTTCATTTTCCTTCTTTTGGCATAAAAATACAACATCCATTTTTCAGAATAAAGGAATTATGAAAACCAATCCTACCTTGGACCGTCCCCCGAATGGAAATGGGCCCATAATAGTGGGCCGGCAACCACCAACCTTCTCTAGTGTACGGATTCGTTGAACTATCCGGTTTCAACAAACCTGTAAAAGACGGACCTTAAGGATTAAAAAAATAAATTTAAAAATAAGCGATTCATTATCCCTTTCACTGAAATCGAAATCTGATCAGTATTGCCACACAATACTGGGCAACAATAATCTTCGAGAAGTTGGAACAGCCTCTTGGAAAGTCATTTATTCTTCAATGATTTCGTAACGGGCATCTTTTAAGTATTTAGCCACAATTTCATTGAATTCCGGGGTGATACGGAGCAATGCGGTATTTTCCAAACTATACAATTCAGCTTTGTCCGTATACCCTTGCTTCAATAATTCCTCCAAATAAAACAGGGAGGTTCCGTAGTCATCCATTCTAGCACTATTCGCTATTATTTTAAGGTAATAATCATAATCCGATGGGTCTGTAATGGTCTTTAGCATCCAAAGAAGACTCAGGACTTCTTGATCTACCTCACTTCCGGAATTTACTATATCCATATTGTCCTCAATTAGCGCATTGACATAACCCAAAAGACGTTTCCCCATTTCTTTTTCGGCTTCAATTTTGCTATTATCATATTTCTTCAACTCGCCCATTTG
Organism: Arenibacter flavimaris; assembly: GCF_030291335.1. Classification (NCBI taxonomy): domain Bacteria; kingdom Pseudomonadati; phylum Bacteroidota; class Flavobacteriia; order Flavobacteriales; family Flavobacteriaceae; genus Arenibacter; species Arenibacter flavimaris. The sequence continues at coordinate 80,567 of NZ_JASWIM010000006.1, read as the reverse complement.
GTATATCCACCAACCCAAATTGTTGTAATTGTAGGTGGCCAAATCTTCCTCTAAATAATAAACATAATCCTCCTTAATAAATGATTCCTTCAACAATGTAGCGTTCTCATTGCGCGTCATAGTTTTAAAAAGTTTATCCTTCTTAAGCTCACGCCTTATTTTTTTTAGAGAATCAGTATCCTTCAAGACCCTATAAACGGACATGACTTCATCCAATAAATTATCCGCCTCAATTAATTTTCCGGAACTAATCAAAAGATTAATTTCCCTTAAATTCTTTGTATAAGTATCATTAACATAGGCTTCATCTTTCTCCTTTAGGCCCTTTGCCATTGCGGACAATGTAAAAATCTCCAAAGCCTTTTCAAGATAATCGGTATTGGGCCACTCGTGCCCTCCTTTGAATACCAGCAATTGACTAGGAAATTTCAACCGCCCTAAGACCGATTTACTTATCAACATCTCCGGATATGCAAAATCTTCCTTTCCTACTATTCCTATAAAATGAAACAAATTGTTCGTGTCCAATAACTCTATATTGGGATATCCAGCACCGCAAGAAATTACTCCGGATATATCCTTTAAAAAAATTGGTAGGACAGAGGCAAATCTGGCACCGCTACTAAATCCAGAACTATAGATTCTATCCTTTTGAATAGGCAACATCTTTATAATATCATTGAGCATCCTCCCCGTTGTTAAAATATTGCGGGAAGTGGTCAACGAATCGTGCACGTTGTTGGAAGCTGCCAGGACATATCCTTCCTTTTCGGCCGACTCCATAAACATACGAATTGCACGTTTTCCCCGACCTTCCATGTCAAAAATTAATAGGATAGGCCAATTTTTATCCATTTCAAAGCTGGTAGGAAGATAAAGCGAAAAACTTTCGGGGATGGAATCCCGAACAGCAATTGAATCTATTGGAATGCCTTTTTTCAAGGTTATCTGTTGTGCATAACCTAGACAACCGACCCCGAGAAACAGAAATACTATAATTTTTTTCATAGAAATATTATCATCAAATATCTAGCCAAATTAAAATAGTACCACAGGCATTCCGAAACAACCGGGGTACAGGAAACAGTTATCCAGACAAAAATCGCCCTCAACACTATCCAACCAAACCATTTAGTACATTAAGTTAAATAATAAAAACATAGCACCAAAGCTGCCAACCCCATTTAATTTTAATTTCCTTACAATACAGCTGCCGCTACACCTCTCTTTTTTTGATGGGTGCGTTGGATACTACATCGGACAAAATAATATGTGTCCGTGTTTCCCCGTATTGTATAAGCTTGTCTATAAACTTTTCCAAATGAAATTGATCCTTTAGGACCACCAACATTATAATATTTTCATTACCTGTAATCCGATAACAATTAACCACTTCTTCATAGGTGTTTACAATATCCAAAAAAGGCCTTAACTTTCCCATAAAGGCACGCAGGGTAATAATAGCCTTTAATTGATATCCTGTATGTGAATGGGACACCACAGCTTTGTAACCGGATATGACCCCAATATCTTCCATTTTCTTCACCCTCTCCGCAACTGCAGGTGGTGTTAGACCTACTTTCCTGCCAATATTGGCAAAAGATTCCCTGGCATTTTCCTGAAGCAATTTTAGTATCTTCCAATTAAGGGCATCAATCTTTGTATTCAAAGTAAAATGGTTTAAAAATATTAACTTTCAATAGCTAAAATACAATTTTACTTTGTTATATAAACTCTAATTTGCTAATTTCGACGTAATTTTATATAACAGAAGTTGCTATAGAAAAATGCCTTACAAAAACTTAAGTACGATTCCGATTTATCGCAAATCCTTGGATCTTTTAAAGATGAGCAGGGAAATTGCTTCGTACCTATCTTACAACAAAGATTTGCTTAAGTTATACCAATCCAACAGCCATAGGGACATTATGGTCGATTCCCTCTTGACGGATTCCATCTTAATCCCGCAACAAATTGAAGCTGCCGAACGCTCGGAATGTTATGCGGCCCGAATGAGAAGTGCGACCTTTATCAACGTTATCATAAGAAATATAAGTTCTTATTGCACCGGTTTGGAAAAAGACGGGGTAAAGGAAAAGGAGTACTTAAATCTTTTGAGGAGCGAAATTAAAAGCTTCCGAAGGTTGTACAAAGTGTGGAGACGTTCCATTCGCAGCTAATCCCTGTATTTTCAATTCATTAGAACCTTATATCCACCCGCATTTATATTTGCGACCAACCTTAAAAATTTTAAGGTCAATGCTTGCAATTACATATTCCGCCTATACCGCCCCCCAACAGCAAACAAAACATCCGTAATCTGCCCCAAGGAACAGTACTTGGTGACCTCTATTAACTTCTCGAAAATATTACCGTTTCCAACCGCTATTTCCTGTAATTCCCTTAATTGGGTCTCCGCAGTTGCCCCCATCATGACACGTAAATTTTTCAAGGTGCCGATTTGGGCCTGTTTTTCAGACTCTGTAGCACGGATAACTTCCGCTGGCGATATTGTTGGTGACCCTTTGGAACTAAGAAAGGTGTTTACTCCAATAATGGGAAATTCCCCGCTGTGCTTTAGCGTTTCGTAATGTAAACTCTCCTCCTGAATTTTGGATCTTTGATACATTGTTTCCATGGCCCCCAGTACCCCTCCCCTTTCCGTAATACGATCGAACTCCAAAAGCACGGCCTCTTCCACCAAATCCGTTAATTCTTCAATGATAAAGGAACCCTGCATAGGATTTTCGTTCTTCGTTAAACCCAATTCCTTGTTAATGATCAGCTGAATGGCCATGGCCCTGCGCACGGACTCCTCCGTTGGGGTGGTTATTGCCTCATCATAGGCATTGGTATGTAAGGAATTACAATTGTCATAGATAGCATAGAGCGCCTGCAACGTAGTGCGGATATCATTAAAATCTATTTCTTGGGCATGTAGGCTACGTCCAGAAGTTTGGATATGGTACTTTAACATCTGTGCCCGGGGTCCAGCTCCATACTTTAAGCTCATTGCCTTGGACCATATCCTGCGGGCCACCCTTCCTATCACGGCATATTCCGGGTCTATGCCATTTGAAAAGAAGAAGGACAGGTTGGGACCAAATTTATTGATATCCATCCCCCTACTTAAATAATACTCCACATAAGTAAAACCGTTAGACAGTGTAAAGGCCAATTGGGTAATTGGGTTGGCCCCCGCCTCGGCAATATGATACCCTGAAATGGATACAGAATAAAAATTACGGACTGAGTGCCGAATAAAGTATTCCTGAACATCCCCCATTAATTTCAAGGCAAATTCCGTTGAAAAAATACAGGTATTTTGTGCCTGATCCTCCTTTAAAATATCGGCTTGCACCGTGCCTCTTACCGTGTTAAGGGTCTTCCTTTTAATATCGGAATATATATTCTTGGGCAAGACCTGGTCTCCCGTAATACCCAATAGCATTAATCCCAAACCGCTATGTCCCTCAGGTAATTCCCCGCTGTATATAGGCCTAGCAATACCCTTCTCCTCGTATAAAACAGTGATTTTGGAAGCCACCTCCTTTTCGAGCCCGTTTTCCAAAATATACTTCTCACAGTTCTGATCTATGGCGGCATTCAAAAAATAACCCAACAACATGGGTGCAGGACCGTTGATGGTCATACTAACCGAGGTAGTGGGACTGCATAGATCAAATCCGGAATACAGCTTTTTAGCATCGTCCAAACAGCAGATTGAAACCCCTGCGTTGCCAATTTTACCATATATATCAGGTCTAAGATCGGGATCTTGACCATACAGGGTTACCGAATCAAATGCTGTGGACAATCGCTTGGCCGGCAATCCCAAACTAACATAATGAAAACGCCTGTTGGTGCGTTCGGGACCTCCTTCCCCGGCAAACATTCTTGCAGGATCTTCCTCTGTCCGTTTAAAAGGATAGAGTCCGGCCGTATAAGGAAATTCACCTGGTACATTTTCCTGGAGAATCCAACCCAGAATATCGCCCCATGCCTTGTATTTTGGAAGTGCCACCTTTGGAATATTGGTTTGGGCCAGAGATTTCGTATGGGTTTCCACTTTTACCTCTTTCCCCCTCACTTTAAAGATAAAGGCCAGGGCTTTATACTGTTCCACCTTTTTTTCCCAATTTAGGATCAAATCCCAATTCTGGGATTCCAAATCCATTTTAATTACATCAAACTCTTTGAACAAAAGCATCAATAATTGCTTTTTATCCTCCGGAAGGGACAAATCCAAAATTGCTTCTTTATTTAACCCTTCTTTTACGAGAAATGTTTTAAAATCTATCTTGTCATCCACTCTGGAAATGGCCTCTACGGTCTTAAAAATACCAAATAACTTTTGGGCCAACTCGGCTTGATGAAGCACCTTTTTATCATAGCCCCTATTGTTTTCGGCTATTTCGGACAAATAACGTATGCGCGAAGGGGGAATTATATAAACTTTCCCTTCATCATCCTTTCCCAATTGGGTTTGGGAATTCAGGTTTGTTCCGGTTGTCAAAGCCAATTTACCCATTACTGATATATACAAGCGATTCATCCCGGGCTCATTAAATTGTGAGGCTATTGTCCCAAAAATAGGTAACTCGTCATGATCAACCTCCCAAAGTCCATGATTGCGGACATATTGTTTTTTCACATCCCTTAAGGCGTCCAGAGCCCCTCTTTTATCGAACTTATTAATTGCTACGATATCGGCAAAATCCAACATATCTATTTTCTCCAACTGGGTGGCGGCCCCATATTCGGGGGTCATAACATATAAGGAAACGTCGCTGTGTTCAATAATCTCCGTATCCGATTGTCCTATACCCGAAGTCTCCAAAATAATTAAACTGAAGCCTGCCACCTTAAGGATTTGAACCACCTCATCCACGTGTTTGGACAATGCCAAATTAGACTGCCGGGTAGCTAGTGATCTCATATAGACCCTGGAATCATTAATGGCGTTCATGCGAATTCGATCTCCCAACAAGGCGCCACCGGTTTTCTTTTTGGACGGATCAACAGAAATTATTCCGATGGTTTTATCTGGAAAATCTAACAGAAACCTTCTTACCAGCTCATCCAGTAAGCTTGATTTTCCAGCACCGCCGGTCCCAGTAACACCAAGTACGGGCACAGTAGTTTCAGATACTGCCCAACCTGAAAAATCCTTCGGAAAATCCTCATGCCCATTTTCGGCCCAGGTAATAAGCCTGGCTATGGCATTTACATTCCTTTCCTTTATCAATTGAGCCATTGACCTGCCCTCTGGAATTGCGAAGCAAGGAACGGGAAAATCACTTTGTCTAACCAAATCGTTTATCATTCCCTGTAACCCCATCGTCCTACCATCATCCGGGGAGTATATTCTGGTTATGCCATAATCCATTAATTCTTTAATCTCAGCTGGAAGAATCACCCCACCACCACCGCCAAAAATCTTAATGTGGTCCGCTCCCTTTTCCCGTAAAAGATCTTGCATGTATTTGAAGTACTCCATATGCCCTCCCTGGTATGAAGTTATGGCAATGGCATTTGCATCCTCCTGTATGGCACAATCCACTACTTCGGATACACTCCTGTCATGGCCCAAATGAATTACTTCCACACCTGTGGCCTGAATAATGCGACGCATCATATTAATGGCCGCATCGTGACCATCAAATAGGGCGGCAGCCGTCACTATGCGAACTTTATTTTTAGGATTATATGGCGATTTGTGAATCATAGCAACAATATTAATTTCCGGTTATAAAACAACTAAATTCACAATCGCTCCTAAAACCGTTATGGAGGAAATTGGATTAGCTAGGCGCTCACTTTTTAATAACCAAAAAAAGGACCATTATACAGGTGCAATTTAACAAAATGATAAAAAATATAGCCTAAAAATTAGAATTTTATAAAAATAAGACTCAACAAGAGTACTTCATTCCTAAAATCCTAATTTTGCGACCTAAAACAGTTAAGCTTTGAAGACAACTATCCTCATTAATTGTCCCGACCAGTCAGGGATTATCAGTTCGGTAACGGGATTTATCCATAGAAAAGGGGGCAATATTATCTATATTGATCAGCATGTGGACAAGGAAGCCGGTGTGTTTTTTATGAGATTGGAAAGCGATTTTGAAAAAAACATTCCTGCCGTGAAAAATTTGAAAGAAGAATTTGAAAAAGAACTGGCCCTGCCGCACCAAATGGAATGGAGTTTGTATTTGGGATCCGTAAAACCTAAAATGGCCCTTTTTGTTTCCAAATACAATCATTGTTTATACGATTTATTAAGCAGGTACAATTCTGGTGAACTGGAAGTTGAGATACCCTTCATCCTAAGCAACCACAGTGATTTGGAATATGTGGCCAAACAATTCGACATTCCCTTTTTTCATGTCCCTGTAACAAAAAGCACCAAAAGCGAGGCCGAAAATAGGCAATTGGCACTTTTGAAAGAATATCAAATAGATTTTATTGTACTGGCAAGGTATATGCAAATTGTAACCAGCAAGGTTATAGATAACTATCCCAATAAGATTATCAACATACACCATTCCTTTCTTCCTGCCTTTGCAGGTGCAAAGCCATATCATGCTGCCTTTGAGAGGGGGGTTAAAATTATTGGTGCCACCAGTCATTACGTAACCGAAGAACTCGATGCCGGGCCTATTATAGAACAGGATGTTACCACCGTGACCCATGCGCATAGCATCAAGGACTTTATAACCAAGGGAAGGGATTTGGAAAAAATTGTACTATCAAGGGCCGTTAAACTTCATATTAGAAGGAAGACAATGGTCTACAACAACAAAACCGTAATTTTCTCCTAACCATAGGCACTAAATCCCTACATCATTAGTTATAGATATAACTCTAAAATTTTAAAATGAAAAAAATCTTATTAGCCGTAATCCTTTTCCAATTTATTGGATGTGCGGAATTACAACAAGTGGTAAATCAATTACCCCAAGGAACTTCCATTGGCAATGACGAAATTGCAAATGGACTAAAGGAAGCCCTTAATATGGGAATCGACAAACAAGTAAGTAAGCTTACCCAGACCGATGGTTTTTTCAGAAATGAACTGGTGAAAATTATGCTCCCAGAGGAATTACAGAAAGTAGATAAAACCCTAAGGGATATAGGCCTTTCCAGCCTAGCTGATGAAGGCTTGAAAATACTGAACAGGGCGGCAGAGGATGCCGTAGGGGAAGCGACACCCATTTTTGTGAATGCGATAAAGGGAATGACCTTTAACGATGCCAAAAACATACTTTTGGGATCGGACAATGCTGCAACCACCTACCTGACCAATGCTACCCAGACAGAACTCTACAATAAATTTAACCCTGTGATTAAAAACTCCTTTGAAAAAGTGGGGGCAGATAAGATCTGGAGCAATCTAATTACCAGGTACAACAACATTCCCCTTACGAACAATGTAAATCCGGACCTTACGGATTATGTTACGCAGGAAGCCCTGAACGGCGTATTTACGATGATTGCAGTTGAAGAAAAAGAAATTAGAAACAAGGTTTCCTCAAGAACTACGGATGTGCTGAAAAAAGTATTTGCCCTACAGGATTAAAAATGAAGAAATTATGGACATTTTACACAATATATCCAATTAGCTAGCGTTGTATTTAAACAAGTACCTATTACAACCTTTAATTTACCTATAGTAACAATACAGTTATCCGTTATACATAAAGAATTTGAGTTAGTATTTTTTTGAGTTAGTTAGTTTAAAACCGGTGGGAGCACCGGTTTTTTTGTTTACGATGTAAGCTGTTTACGGATCAGGAACAATTGTTGTGTTTATGCAAATATTGTTATGGAAAAAATAGCTTAATAAAAGGTATTTTAGCGCGCCAAAAAGGGGTGGATCCAGCCTGTTTTTCCCTATTTTCATATACGGCCTATATACGGCTTATCTATGGCTTATCTATGGCTTATCTACGGCTTATCCCCGGACAAGACATTTGTTACTTTTTACCCCATGTTCCACTGAATTAAACTTTTAATTGGATCCAGTGATAATGTTATACCCAATCGCAGTTATTCCCCACTAGAAAATACTTTAATTATTTTACCAAAAGATATTTTATGACGGTATCATTAAAAAACCGGGGCTGCTCCACGTTCACTACATGTCCACAGTTTTGTACCACTATTAGTTCTGCACTTTTATGATCCAACACAATTTGCTTAATAGTAGGCAAGAACAAATAGTCCTCTGCTCCCATGACGTAAAGTGTAGGGATTTTTATATCCACCGTTCTAAAGAATTGAAGCAAGGGATTAATCTCCGAGGTCAATTTAAACCAACGAATAAATTCTTTTTGGTACAATTTTTTCGCCTCGCGAACAAAAAGTAAACGCGATTCCTTGTGGTTCTTATTGGGCATAATTACAAAGGCAAAAAATTTGTACAACCATAAATAAGGGACTATGGATTTTAAAATAACCCCAAGTCTCATCAGTATTTGCGACCTCAGGTTCAATTTCATGATGGCCCCTCCCATGATCATGCTCTCCACCCGATGGGGATGTTTCTCCGCTAAGTTTCGAATTAAAATTGTGCCAAGGGAAATTCCAATAAAATGAGATTTTTCAATCTTTTCAAAATTGATAACCTCCAGAATATCCTCGGTTATATTGTCAAATGTATATTTATTCTTGAACGCATCCTTTAGATGTACCTTAGAATTTCCATGTCCCCTTAGATCCAACAGAAGCACATTAAAGTGTTTTTTAAATTCCCTAAGCTGTTTATACCATATAGTGGAGCTACCTCCGGCACCATGCACAAAAGTCACCCATTTGGTAGAGGTTTTATGGCTATGTATATTATAACTGATCAATTTTCGTTTTTTATAAATGTAGTGTTAATTCCAATACACTTGATAGGGTTAATTAAATCAATAAACACTTTCCAACATGGCACCCATCTGAAAAATTAGACAAATTACCTGATTATTAGTCAAATGCCCTTTCGGCCAACCCTCCGTAAACCTTGTTTCTAGTTATATTTGTAAGAAAAAAAATTATATGGAAAATCAATATTGCAAAGTTGGCTCTGTCTCCCCAATGAACAACGGTTCAAATGAAATTAGCCTTTTGGAATCCCAATACCAAAACTTTATGGACAAGGCTAGCAGCACAAAGTATTCCGATTCAAAACTTGCCGAATTTTTTGAATTGAAAGCTACAAAAATCCAAAAAATCATTCAAACCCTGGCACATTAGATAATCTGGCGCTCCTTAAGCTCCAGACTCATTTCCTGCTGTAAATCCTTTGCTTTATCGGCAGAAGCCTGTGCAAAATTTTCTTGGTCCGATGCATAAATAATTCCCCTGGATGAGTTTACCAAAAGACCTATGTTATCGCTCATTCCATATTTACAAACTTCGGCCAAACTACCTCCTTGTGCCCCTACTCCCGGTACAAGAAGAAAACTGTTTGGAACTATATTTCTTATTTCCGTTAGAAAAGTAGCCTTTGTTGCTCCAACCACGTACATTAAGTTTTCCGAATTTTCATAGGTTTTTGAAATCTCCAGCACCTGTTTGTACAGCTCCTTTCCTTCCACCATTTTTGTTTGAAAATCAAATGCACCCACATTGGAAGTTAATGCCAGTAAAATGGTATGCCTATCCTTAAAAGCTAAAAACGGCTCCACGGAATCCCTTCCCATATAGGGGGCTATGGTTACCGAATGGAACCCCAAATCTTCAAAAAAGGCTTTGGCGTAACGGGTGGAGGTATTACCTATATCGCCACGTTTGGCATCTGCAATAGTGAATATTTCAGGGTAATTGACATTTAAATAGTGAATGGTTTTTTCCAAAGCCTGCCATCCCTTTATCCCATAAGCCTCATAAAATGCGATGTTGGGCTTGTAAGCAACACATAAATGGTGTGTAGCATCAATTATTGCCTTGTTAAAGGCAAATATGGGATCTTCCCCCCCTAATAAGTGCTTTGGCACCTTATCCAAATCTGTGTCCAATCCAATACAAAGAAAGGATTCTTTTTTTCGAATCTGCTCAACTAGAAATTCAGTGGTCATAGAAATTAAAATATCTCAGAGGCTTCCTTTAATTTCTCTGTATTCTCAACCAAACTTAATTCGTCTATAATACGTTGAATATCGCCATTAATAATATTTTGCAAGTCGTAAAGCGTTAATCCGATCCTATGATCCGTTACCCTACCCTGTGGGTAATTATAGGTTCTAATTTTAGCAGAACGATCCCCACTACTTACTTGCGAATTTCTCTTGGCGGCATCTTCCTCCTGTTTCTTTGCCAATTCCATATCATATAAACGCGACCGCAGAACCTTAAATGCTTTTTCCTTGTTTTTATGCTGGGATTTCTGGTCCTGGCACTGTGCCACCAAACCTGTTGGAAGGTGGGTTAAACGTACTGCGGAATAGGTTGTGTTAACGGATTGACCACCTGGACCTGAAGAACAGAAAAAATCTATTCGTACCTCCTTAGGGTCTATCTGCACATCAAAATCCTCTGCCTCCGGTAGCACCATTACCGTAGCGGCACTGGTATGTACCCTTCCTTGGGTTTCGGTCTGTGGAACTCGTTGTACCCTATGAACCCCAGCTTCAAATTTAAGGGTCCCATAAACATCCTCGCCCGTTACCTCGAACTGAATTTCCTTGTATCCGCCACTAGTACCTTCACTTAGGTCTATTACGTTCGTTTTCCACCCTTTGGACTCGCAATATTTGGTGTACATTCTAAAAAGGTCTCCAGCAAAAATACTGGCTTCATCCCCTCCAGTACCCGCTCTTACCTCTACCACCACGTTTTTGGAATCTTCCGGATCTTTAGGAATCAGCATCAATTTAATCTCCTCCTCCAATTTTGGCAATTTTTCCTTGGCCTCCTCCAACTGCATTCTGGCCATATCTACCATTTCAGCATCACTGCCATCGGCTAGAATCTCCTCTGCCTCGGATATATTATTGGTATACTCCAAATAAAGATCCCTCTTGTCCACTAGTTGTTTTAAATCTTTATACTCCTTATTTAGCGCCACATAACGCTTCTGATCGGCGATAATACCAGGCTGGATTATAAGGTCCGAAACCTCATCAAAACGCTGCTTTACTATGTTTAATTTATCTATCATATACAAACTACACTTGGACTGCGAATTTACGATAATTTTGTACATTTAAGCATATCCTATTTAATAGATGAATTCAATATTCAATTTTAGAACCTTTCAATTGAGTTTCCTCTTTGCCAAGCCATACCTTTGGATATCCTTTTTAATTACGGTTTTTATGCTTTTTAGCGGGAGTATATTTTTTAAGATTTCCCACTTAAATACCATGATCCTGATTTCCAAGATAATATTCCATATAGGGGTCTTCATGACGTTTTTTGACATAGGATTGCGAAGACGTTTAACGTTTTATCACAATTTCGGCCTGTCCAAAACAGTCCTTATCTTAATTTCATTTCTCTTGGACAGCTTCATAACCCTATTATTCATCAACATCGTCCGTTTATTTTGACCTTGGAAATAGACAGCGTTGATTTGGAGTTTGATGGCAAAAAAGTCCTGTACGGCATTTATATAAAATCCGAACACGGAAAAGTTACCGGGATCCTCGGAAGAAATGGCAGTGGCAAAACTTCCTTGCTGAGAATTTTATTTGGGGATCTAAAACCTAAATACAAGAACATCCGTTGCAATGGAAAGTGCCTGCCCAGACCTTTGTACAGAACAGGGAGAATAGCTTACTTGCCCCAACATCCACTTTTACCTAAGCATTTAAGCATTCACCGGGCATTTGAGCTATTCAATGTTTCATGGGAGCAGTTCATGAACCTTTTCCAAAGTTTTAAAGAATATAAAAAGAAAAGGATAAAGGATTTATCCAGTGGGGAAATTAGAGTTGTTGAAACTTACTTAGTACTTATGTCCAACAAGGAAATTATACTTCTGGACGAACCCTTTTCATTTATTGCACCAATATATGTGGAGAAATTCACAGCCCTGATCAACCAAGTAAAGAAAAGGAGTATTATTATCCTGACCGATCATTTTTACAATGACATTTTGGCTGTAAGTGATACGGTCTATCTTCTTAAAAATGGTTGTTCCAAAAACATAGAAGACATGGAAGAACTTAAAAGGGAAGGCTATGTTAACCAAGGCTCAATTGAATAGGATACCGCTGCTTTTGTGCATTTTGTTATTACCGTCCACTATAATTGCCTCGGTCCCCTTTAATTGATTTATCAATGACATTCCAGAATCTACCCCAAGGACAAATATAGCCGTAGCCAGGGCATCGGAAAATTCTGCGGTTTTTGAAAACACCGACACACTATTTATCCCTGAAATTGGGTTTCCTGTTCTGGGATCAAGAATATGGGAATATTTCCTGCCATCAAAAGTGATATATTTATCATAACTCTCGGAAGTAGCTACGGAAGATTCCAGAACGGGCAGCCACGAAAATATTTTATCCTTGCTCAAGGGATTTGCAATCCCGATCAACCACTTTTCCCCTGTAGCCTTGGTACCCCATGTGGTTAGATCACCGGAAGCGTTGATGACACCTGCGCGTACCTGCTTCCCTACCAACAGTTCTTTGGCCATATCTGCAGCGTAGCCCTTTGCTATACCTCCGAAACCTATCTTCATGCCTTTCAAGCGAAGGAAGACGGTGTGATCCACCTCGTTCAGGATAATCTTTTTATACCCCACCTTGCTTACCGAATGTATAATTTCGTCCTTTGTAGGCTTGAATTTCATGGAACCATCAAACTTCCAGATATTATCCATTCCCGCAAAGGTAATATCGAAAGCCCCGTTGGTTATTTCAGAAATCTGATTGGCTCTTTCTATTAGCTTATATAACTCAACACTTACCTTTACCGGCTTAATTCCTGCATTTTTATTGATCAATGAAGTTTCTGATTCCTCGTCCCAGGAAGATATCATTTTTTCTATCCTTTTAATTTCCGATACGGCCTCCTCTATATTTATATAACCTATTTCCTCATTGTCTGCCACTACGGTAATATCAAATTTATCGCCCATTAAGTGCACCGATCGTTGTACGGTAACGTACTTAGGCTCCTGGGCATGGCCCACAAGCAACTTGCAACAAACTAAAAGGAAAAATATAATCCTCACCCTGGAACAACATTAGATATTAAACTTTTTCTCTTATTGCCTATAGTAAATATATGGCCATCATAGGCCCAAGTTCTACTTATTGTACAACAAAATACACTGACCATTGCGGTATTGCTTGGCACCGGAATTCCAAGCCACCTCCCAATGCGAACAAATAACACAGGACAAGTTCCGAAAACAGAAAATAAGGGTCCGAAGAACGATTTTAAGTAAAATCCCATACATGTAAGTAGGTTAAAAATCGGATTTGGTTATTCAAAAACACGAAGAATCTGCCCGTTTAACTCTGTTTTGAATATTTTTAGGGGCTTGGCCGGAACACTGTCTACTTGATTCAATGGTGTGCCATCCAATTCAAATCGCGATCCGTGTACATCGCAGTGGAAAATACCGCCATTACTTGTCGTAAAACGAACTTGATCATAGGACTCATGACTACAAACCTGGCTAGCGGCCACAAAGTTACCATCCAGATCTTTAACGACCACTACCAATTTTTTTAAAATAAAGCTACCGTTATTTGCCAATTTTGCTCCCTCGGAAGAATTCAAATCAATGGTGAAGTCTACGCTGTCAGGGACTTCCACAATATCGCCATTGTCATTATCTTTGGAACAACCATGCAAGCAGGGAAAAGTAAGTGCAAATGCCGCACCTGTGCCTAAAGTCCTCAAAAACTGCTTTCTTTCCATATCATAATTTCTTTATAAAAACAACGTAGGAAAAAGGGTATTCGTATACCTTAATACACAAAGGTACCGTACTCACTTTTAATTGTGAGCTTTTTAACAGAATTTGCTTCCACTTTCCCCACAATTTGGGCTGAAACCCCAAAGCTTTCCGAAATTCCAATGAGGTCCTCGGCGATGGAGGGATCAACATACAATTCCAACCTATGGCCACAATTAAAAACCTGATACATCTCCTTCCAATCGGTGCCCGATTCTTCTTGAATTAATTTGAACAATGGTGGAACAGGGAATAGATTATCCTTAATAATATGGAGCTTATCTACAAAATGAAGAATTTTGGTCTGCGCACCTCCGCTACAGTGTACCATTCCATGAATATCCTTAGCGGTGTATTTACCTAGAATTTTTTTTACAATTGGAGCATAGGTCCGGGTCGGGGACAACACTAATTTTCCTGCATCCAAGGGGGAATCCGGGACCTCATCGGTCAACCGCACATTCCCGGAATAAACCAAATCCTCGGGCACGGCCGCATCGTAGCTTTCCGGATATTTTTGCGCCAAGTATTTTGCAAAAACATCATGTCTGGCAGAAGTAAGCCCATTACTCCCCATGCCCCCGTTATATTCCTTTTCGTAGCTCGCCTGCCCAGCAGAGGATAGTCCAACTATTACATCGCCTGCTTCAATATTGGCATTATTTATAACCTTATTTCTTTTTAATCTTGCTGTCACTGTGGAATCAACGATAATGGTACGCACCAAATCCCCTACATCTGCCGTTTCCCCACCAGTAGATCTTATTGTAATTCCGTGTTTTTCCAGATCCTCTATCAACTCTTCCGTCCCGTTGATAATAGCTGAGATGACCTCGCCCGGAATTAAGTTCTTGTTTCTCCCTATGGTAGAGGACAACATAATATTATCCGTAGCCCCCACGCAAATTAGATCATCCACATTCATGATCAAGGCATCTTGGGCAATTCCCTTCCAGACCGAAACATCGCCGGTCTCTTTCCAATACATATAGGCCAAGGAGGATTTGGTTCCGGCACCATCGGCGTGCATCACCAAACAGTACTCATCATCATTGGTAAGGTAATCAGGGACAATTTTGCAAAAAGCCATGGGAAACAATCCCTTATCAATGTTTTTTATGGCTTTGTGCACGTCTTCCTTGGAAGCAGAAACCCCTCTTTGATCGTATCTTTTGCTGTTGGATGAGCTCATGAATAAAAGTTTGCGACAAAAATAGGAGAATCCATAAAAAAAAGCCCACTAATTGTGGGCTTTTAATTCAATAATTTCCAAATGTCCAATTATTTAATAAACAAAAGTTCCCTGTACTTGGTCAGAGGCCACTGTTGATCGCCTACCAATTGCTCCAATTTATCACAATGGTAACGTATTTCATCAAAATAGGGCCGTACACTATCACAATAAGCAATGGCCTTTTTGTTTATATCGGTCATATTGTTGGCTAACTTTCTTTCGTCTACCATAGCATCGGTCTTCATTTTTATAGCCTGAATATGCTCGGAGATCCTTTCTACAATATCCAACTGGCTTTCAGACATTTTTTTGTAAGCGGCTCCATAAATTTCCTTTAAGCCCACCACGTTTTTTATCAATTTATTCTGGTATTCCACGGCGGCAGGTATAATATAGCCATAAGCCAACTCATTAAAGACCCGCCCTTCTATTTGAATATGTAGGATATATTCTTCCAATTCCACCTCTTGCCGAACCCTTACCTCGGTTTCGCTCATAACGTTCATAGACTTGAACAATGCCAAACTTTCTTCGGAGGTAAGCACCTGTAGCGCCTTGGGTGTGTTCTTGTTATTGCTCAAGCCACGTGATTTGGCCTCATTTTCCCAAGCTTCACTATAGCCATCTCCCTCGAACCTAATTCTTTTGGAGGTTTTGATGTATTCACGAAGGACATTAAAAATAGCTTCATCCTTTTTAAGCCCTTTCTTATCGACCAATTGATCTACCTCCTTTTTGAAGGCCATAAGTTGCTTGGCCACAATGGTATTTAGTACCGTCATTGGTTTGGCACAATTCGTCTTGGAACCTACGCCTCTCATTTCAAACTTATTGCCAGTAAATGCAAAAGGCGAGGTGCGGTTGCGATCCGTATTATCCAATAAAATTTCAGGAATCTTACCTACCACATTCAATTTTAGTTCCGTCTTTTCCTCTGGTGACAATTTCCCTTTGGTAACCCCTTCCAATTCATTTAAAACCTCATTCAATTGTTCCCCTATAAAGATGGACAAGATAGCCGGAGGCGCTTCATTGGCACCCAACCTATGGTCATTTCCGGCAGAAGCAATGGACGAACGCAATAATTCCTCATAATTATCCACTGCTTTTATGGTATTCACGAAAAAAGTTAAAAACTGTAGGTTTTTCATGGGGGTGGATCCCGGGCTGAGTAAATTTACCCCAGTATCCGTGCACAACGACCAATTATTATGTTTCCCTGATCCGTTTATATCCTTGAACGGCTTTTCATGGAAAAGCACTTTAAAATGGTGTTTGTCCGCAATCTTTTCCATGACATCCATCAGCAACAGATTGTGATCTACGGCCAGGTTTGTTTCTTCGAAGATAGGGGCCAACTCAAATTGATTAGGGGCAACTTCATTGTGCCTGGTCTTTACCGGAATCCCCAATTTGGTGCACTCCATTTCCAAATCTTTCATGAAGTTCAACACCCGATTTGGAATAACCCCAAAATAATGATCATCCAATTGTTGGCCTTTGGCCGCGGATTGTCCTATTAATGTACGGCCCGCCAAACTTATATCGGGCCGTGAATAGGCCAAAGACTTGTCTATTAAGAAATACTCCTGCTCCCAGCCCAAAGTGGCATATACCTTGCTTACATTTTTATCAAAGAATTTTGCCACTGAGGTCGCAGCCTCGTCCATGGCGTTCAATGCCCTTAATAGCGGGGCTTTATTATCCAAAGCCTCGCCTGTATAGGCCACGAACACCGTAGGTATACAAAGAGTGGTGCCGTACAGGAATGCCGGTGAGGTGGGATCCCAAGCAGTGTAGCCCCTTGCCTCAAAAGTATTCCTTATTCCTCCATTGGGAAAACTGGACGCATCCGACTCTTGTTGAACCAACTGGCTGCCACCAAACTTTTCCATTACCCTTCCCTCCGGCGAAAAATCAAAAAAAGCATCGTGCTTCTCTGCTGTGGTTCCTGTAAGTGGTTGAAACCAATGGGTGTAATGTGTTGCCCCCATGGAAATTGCCCAGGTCTTCATCCCTTCCGCCACCTGATCCGCAACTTTTCTGTCTATTTTAGCTCCGGACACCACAGCTGCCTTCACCCTGTCATAGGCATCCTTGGTGAGGTATTGTAGCATACGCTCCTCATTAAACACATTTATCCCAAAATATTCCGAACGTCTACCGGTTTCCTCCACATCCATTTCAATCCTGGTATGACTGCTTGCTATGGCCTTAAATCTTTGATTTGACATAAATTGATTTTTTGACAAAAATAACAATTCATTAAAATAATTCACATAAAATACATATTTAATAATTTACCCCTAAAAAAATAGGGGTCTCAAGAAAAATATAAACATTATTGTCATTTAACCCACTAAAAAATGGCATATATGATGGAAATTATTATTTTTGTCTGCGTTAATAATAAAAATCAACAATACATATTATGAGCAAGTCTAAATTAGAATACATTTGGTTGGATGGGTACGAGCCCACTCAAAACATGAGGAGCAAAACCAAGGTTGAGGAAGATTTCAGTGGTAAACTGGAAGATTGCCCAATCTGGTCTTTTGATGGAAGTTCAACCCGCCAGGCCGAAGGAGGATCTTCAGACTGTGTGCTAAAGCCCGTAGCAATTTATCCTGATCCACATCGTATTAATGGCTACTTGGTTATGACCGAGGTCATGAATGCGGACGGTACCCCACACGTATCCAACGCTAGGGCCACTATTGAGGACGAAGACAATGATTTCTGGTTTGGATTTGAGCAAGAATATTTTATAATGGACACCAAAACAGAACTTCCTTTAGGATTCCCTAGAGGCGGATACCCTAAACCACAGGGTATGTACTACTGTTCCGTTGGTGGTCTAAATACCCATGGGCGTGATTTGGTTGAGGAACATGCAGACGCATGTATAGCAGCCGGTCTAAACTTTGAAGGTATCAATCAAGAAGTTGCATGCGGACAATGGGAATTTCAATTATTTGCCAAAGGTGCCAAAAAAGCAGGTGACGAAATTTGGATTGCAAGATATCTACTTGACAGATTAACCGAGAAACACGGTTACTATATTGAATACCATCCTAAACCTCTTGGAGATACCGATTGGAACGGATCAGGTATGCATGCAAATTTCTCCAACACTACCTTGAGAACTTGTGGTTCCAGGGAAGTTTACGAAAAAATATGTGAAGCCTTCCGTCCGGTTGTCAAAGAACACATTGCCGTTTACGGTGAGTTCAACGATCAGCGTTTGACTGGAAAACACGAAACAGCTTCTATCCACGACTTTAGCTATGGTATTTCCGATAGGGGCGCCTCTATCAGAATTCCGATCATTACAGTTCAAAAAGGCTGGAAAGGTTGGCTGGAAGACAGAAGACCGGCATCCAACGGTGATCCGTACAAAATAGCAGGTAGAATCGTTAAAACGGTTAAATCCGCCAAAATATAAAGAGTATAAAAATAATTGTTGATTATTTTTACCGACCGTTCCTTTTGAAAAAGAGGGGCGGTTTTTTTATGTGTTCTATTTTGTGTCAGCCCTGGGCTACACTGCGCATTTTCCAACCCATAATCACTGTAACCATGGGGTTCAACCAGGATCAGGAACAATTGTTGTGTTTATGAAAAAAGGGATTAATTTGATCAGTCGTGTTTTTTTGAGCAACAGTTTTAATTAATAGGAGCAATTTAGTAAAACCAATGATTAAATTATTCTTTCATTTTACTCAAGTGGTTTTTATAGTTTTTTAATGGTTTTCGTGAATCTTCGATTTCTTTGCTTGTCCAAAGAAAACGAAACAAAAGAAAAGACCCTTCTTCGCTAGGTGGTCCCTAAAATCTCTGGATTTTAAGGACCGATGCCATGGCCTAAATTATTTCCAAGGCTTCAATAATTCTTAACGGCCATGCCATCTCCACGACGGAAGAAGAACGACCAAACCATAGACCTTGAGGGCAATGCCAAAGGTTTTTAATAACGGAAAATGACTTATCCCCACATGAAGGTTGACGCAACAAAAGGACTGGCCTATTTTCAATTTACTCAAGTGGTTATTATTGTTTTTTATAGGTTTTCGTGAATCTTCGATTTCGTATTAAATCAAGTGGTTTTCACATTGGAAGGTGGAAGGCGTCCATAGAGCATTTCACCCAAGTGAAAGCGGCCTGGACGCCGGGGCAGTGGAAAGTGCGTAGATTTAAAGAAATTTAAAATCAGCTTGGCCATGGCTACAGCTGGCTCCTCCTAACCACAAGGTACCCCGTACCTTGGTTAGTAGGCCCTGTTCGTTTTTTATTCATCGGCTGGTCTATTGATTTTTAAAGGTATTCATGAATGCTGCGCATTTGGGCGATGCAAAAAATGAACAGGACACAAAAATGAGATAGTAGATTATTTCTTTTTCTAATTCACACACAACTTTTGGGATTGATCCTTCAACCATAAACCGTACCTAAAATAAGGGCAGCTGTTTTTCTGAATCCAAAGGCACACCCCGACCAATAAATTTTCTTGCTTATCAAGTTCTGTACATGCAAAAAGTAAACTACCTCGGGGCAAGCCCGTGAGGCATTCGTAGGAAACGAACTTTAATTTTCGAGGCAAGCCTCTGGGTATTATACCCTTTGGCGGTGCCAATAAACAAAGTAATATTGTTAGGCCCAAAACCGTCGATAGACATATCTGGCCACCACCTTTAGCGTATGGTTAAATATACAAATAGCACGTATGTCGCCAAAAGCAACAATCCGTCCCTCCATCCCAACCTCAGCCCCTTGGGCAAAAACACTAGCGGAAGGATTAAAAAGGATATGCCCAACATCCAAAAAATATCGCTGGTAAGCAAGCCTTGGTCCAACACTTTAATAGGGGTAATCATTGAGGTAATGCCCAAAACAGCCAACAGATTGAAAATATTGGACCCTATTAGATTTCCCAAAGAAATTGCCTTTTCTTTTTTAATTACAGCAATAATAGAAGCCGCCAATTCTGGTATGCTGGTCCCGATAGACACAACGGTTACCGCAATTACACGGTCGCTAACTCCATAAAAGGTAGCAAGCCCCACTGCACCCTCGATCAGCAGTTCAGAACCTCCCCAAAGGGCAAGTCCGCCCAAACCCAAAAACAACATCGTCTTATACAAAGGCAGGGGAACATCATCCTCAGGCAATTCATCCACAACTGCGGTTTTCTGAAAGCGCAATAGATACACCAAGAAGACAAAGAGTACCACCATCATAATAAAGCCCTCGTATCTTTGCAATTCCCCATCAAAATAAATAAATATGAAAAATAAAAGCGATGCCAACATCATTACCGGCCAATCCGTAGTATAGAAGCTCTTTCTAACCTCTATACTTCCCAGCATGACGGTTATTGCCAACACCAGACCCAAATTGGCAATATTGGAACCAACAACATTCCCCAAGGCCAAATCCGGAAAGCCCTCCAGAGCAGCTTTTATACTTACTATCAATTCCGGGGCGGAGGTTGCAAAGGAAACCACGGTCATACCTATAACGATCTTTGGAATATTTAGTTTTAACGACAAGGCAACTGCCGCCTTTAAAAGCCAATTGCCACCTGCAATCAATAAAACAAGTCCCAGAACAATAAAAAGTATATCCAGCATCAAAAAAATTTTCAACAAATATAATCAAGAATCCGACCTTTTCCCTGCCGAATCTACCTTTCAAAAAAAACTATGGAATTAAAAAAAAATGGCCCCACAGTTAAGGTCGATTTTAAATGAAAGTCACAAAAAATGGACTTTTTCAAATCAAATCCCCCTTGTGTTCTGAAATTCTCCCAAAAACACCTATTATTTAATGACAGTTTAATATCATTAATTAATTTTTTAATTACATAATGAAACAGCTTTCAAGACAGCAATTGAAAATATATAATGCGAATGATTAATATAGTTACAACATTGTATTCAATTATATTAAATCCATCATCAAATTTTGGAAATCTGCTTAGGTTATGTATATCTTAAATGGATAATCGATTATTTTACTATTCATTAACTATTAAAACCTGAATTATGATTACACTGACTAAAATTTTATTGATTTTGATTATTTCATTGTTTTTTAAGAAATAAAAACAACAACATATAGGCCTATATTTAAAATTAAGGTCTCCCAATATCAATTGAAGGGACCTTCTTTCCCCTCCTCATTATTTAAGATTTAACTACCTAATTGGCATTGATAAGGGTACATACACCCAGCCCATAAAACACCTTCCAGGGAAATTGCATAAGTTGGAGTGGCAATATTGCAAAAATAGAATCGTGGAATAATGGCGTTTATTATTAAATTGTATCTTTGCGCGCATGAATTTAGAGATTACGAAGGCAATTAGGGGCTTATTGGACGAACCCCAGAAAATTGTGATAATACCGCACAAAAATCCGGACGGAGATGCCATTGGTTCTACTTTGGGATTATGGCACTATCTCAAGGGCAAAGGTCAGGATGCTACCATCATTGTTCCCAATGATTTTCCAAAATTCTTAAAATGGATGCCGGGAAACGAACAAATAGTAAATTTTGAAAGGGAATCCTCAGCAGCAAAAACTCTAATCAATAGTGCTACCGTAATATTTACTTTAGATTTCAACCACCTGGGAAGGATTGGGCAACTACAACCCTTACTGGAAAATTCATCGGCCCTATTTGTGATGATAGATCATCATCAGGAGCCAGCTAATTATGCAAAAATTACCTACTCCGATGTAAGCATGAGTTCTACTTGCGAAATGGTTTACAACCTTATCGAAGGACTAAACGATGTGGAAAGTATCACCCCGGACCTGGCAATTTCTTTATACACCGGTATTATGACCGATACAGGGTCTTTTAAATATTCGTCCACCACCAGTAGGACACACGCAGTGGTTGCCAAATTAATAGAGAAAGGCGCCAAGAATACGGAAGCACATAACAAGGTTTATGATACCAATACACCTAGTAGATTGCATCTTTTAGGTTGTGCTTTAAAAAACATGGTCATCCTAGAGGAATTTAAGACGGCATTTATCACCTTGTCGCAAGACGAACTGGATACCTACAATTACAAGAAGGGGGATACGGAAGGATTCGTGAATTACGGTTTAACCTTGGAGGGAATTGTTTTTGCGGTTATTTTCATTGAAAACCGTGAGGAAGGAATTATCAAAATATCTTTTAGGTCTGAAGGTGATTTTTCTGTAAATGAATTTGCCAGGACTAATTTTAACGGAGGCGGACATACCAATGCCGCGGGGGGGCGAAGTGATGTTTCCATGGAAGAAACCATTAACCATTTTAAGTCACTACTGCCCCAATATAAAGAGGAATTAAACGCATGAAACACCTACTATCCCTTTTGCTTGTTATCGCCTTCTCCAGCTGCAAAGGACCGGAGCCACGCAAGCCTGTTAAAGTTAAATCAGGAAGTATATTACAAAAATCCGTGGAACGCAACAAGGACTTATTGGCAAAGGAAGAAGAACAGATTATGGCAATTATTAAAAATGACTCCATGAACACCTATTTCTCCAGCGGAATCGGCTCTTGGTATCATTATATCGCCAAGAACGACCAGGCCGATTATTACCCCAAAACAGATGACCTGGTTACGCTACAATACAATGTCATGACTTTTAACAATGATACCATATATTCCAAAGACGAAATAGGAACCATAACCTATAAGGTAGATAAGCAAGACCTATTCCCTGGCTTGCGCAACAGTATAAAACTTTTAAAAGAGAAGGAAAGTGCAACATTTTTGTTCCCCTCCTCCCTATCCTATGGTTATCATGGGGACAATAATAAGATTGGGGTAAACGTCCCCATTAAATCTACCATTACCATTTTAAATATAGACAAACAAAAAGAGAACAATTAAAATTAATTACAATGAAGAAAATTTATTTATTATTGGCAGTAGTATCCATGGCATTTTCCAGCTGCAAGTCCAGTAAGCATGCTGACCTGGGAGACGGAATTTTTGCGGATATTAATACCACCAAAGGTGAAATCCTCCTTAAATTGGAGTATCAAAAGACCCCTTTGACAGTTGCCAATTTTATATCCCTGGCCGAAGGAAACAACCCATTTGTTACAGACAGCTTAAAGGGCAAAAAATATTATGACGGTATCATCTTTCACAGAATCATAAAGGACTTTATGATTCAAGGCGGGGATCCTACCGGAACGGGTATGGGAAATCCTGGATATAAATTTAAGGATGAATTTAACGATTCCCTTACCCATAATAAGGCCGGTATCCTATCTATGGCCAATTCGGGACCTACTACCAACGGGAGCCAGTTTTTCATTACCCACAAGGAAACTCCTTTTTTAAATGGTAGGCACACTGTGTTTGGTGAAGTTGTTAAAGGAATGGATATTGTTGATTCCATTGCCAATGTTAAAACTGCAGAAGGTGACAGACCTGTTACGGATGTAGTTATGAACACCGTTAAAATTATCAGAAACGGTAAGGAAGCCAAAAAATTTGATGCGGTGAAGGTAATGAGCGACTACTTTGCCGAGGCAGAAGAGAAAGTCAAGGCGATGGAGAAAATGAAAAGCGATTTCGTTGCCCAAATTGCCACAGAGGAAAGCAAAGCAGAAGAACTACCATCCGGGCTTAAAATATTGACCCTAACTGAGGGCAATGGAGAAAAACCCAAAGTGGGGCAAAAGGTAAATGTACTATATGCAGGGTATCTATCGGACGGATCACTATTTGACAGTAATTATGAAGAGGTAGCTAAAAAATATGACGTTTATCAGGAGGCCAGAAAACAAGGTCGCGGTTACGAAGCCATTCCAATGGACTACAGCCCGGAAGCAAGGATAATCCCAGGATTTAAGGAAGGCCTTATGCAGATGAAGGTCGGGGATAAGGTTCGTTTGTTCATACCTTCCCATTTGGGTTATGGAGAAGCCGGATACGGCCCTATTCCACCAAATGCCAAATTGGTTTTTGATCTGGAAATTACTGGAATAGCCCAATAATTATATTCCAAAAGATAAAAAATCCTTGTTGACCTCTCTATAGGGGATCAACAGGGATTTTTTTTGACCTATTTGATTATAGCGATGCATTTCAGTACCACAAAACATCAGCAGCAAAAAAGACGGACCTTTCAACCAAATCCATGTAAGGAATCTATTTCCAGTTTTGTGATTTGAGTTTTAGGGTAGCCTTTAATATATCTTTCTGGGAAATTTGCCCCACTAACTTTCCATTCTCCACTATTGGAAAACGTCTGCGTTTTTCATTCAAAAACTTATTGGCCGCATCAAAAATATTCATATTGCCATCTATGGTTTCCACATTTTTTATCATGTGCCCTTCCACTGTCATATTGGAGCTTGGCAGATTATGATATCTGTTTTCACTAATGTGCTTGATACAATCGCCTTCCGAAATAATGCCTATCAATTCATTCTGATCGTTTACTACCGGTCCACCTGAAATTTTATACTTCAAAAGGGCCACGATTACTTCTTCAACAGATTGCCCAGGTTTAAAAGTAATCAGTTTTCTGGTCATATAATCACAAACCCGAAGCGGTGCTTCCTCACTGGGTTGCTGTACTCTAGGCCCCTGAAAACTTTTGATTCCCATAGCTTATTTTTTTTGTTGATTCTCTTAAATATAAGAAAATTAACCGTAACAACCTATTAAAAACAACTCTCTTCCAACCCTGAACAGGTACGTATTAGGCTAACACCCCCAGATTAAACAACACCCTACAATATAAAGAGTTCCAGGTTTAAATCTTTTTATTGGGAATTTCAGAGAGTATTGCCAAAATAAACTTCCAAAATTTTTGTACCGAAGATATGCTGGCACGTTCATCGGGAGAATGGGCTCCTTTTATAGTGGGCCCAAAACTGATCATATCTACCTCCGGATAATTCTTTCCCAAAATCCCACATTCCAAACCTGCATGACAGGCCACTACCCTAGGCGCCTCATTAAAAAGCGCCCTATATTTTGTACGCAAAAGATCTAGGATAGCCGAATCAGGATTGGGATTCCATCCAGGATAGTCACCGCTTAAAGTTACCTTATACCCGGACTTCTCAAAATTACCTTTTAGACCCCTGGCCAATTCCATTTTACCGGCCTCTACGGAGGACCTGGTTAGGCATGCAATGTTTATTTTACCATCTCCCACCTCTACTCTAGCGATATTATTGGATGTTTCCACCAAATCCTTCATGGATTTGCTCATGGCGTAGACCCCATTTAGAGCTCCTTTAATAGCTTCCGTCAATGCCAGCTGATCATTGGACTCCATAACCATTTTTGGAAGATGAGCAGGCTCACAAACAATCTTTAAATTAGGCTCGGTTGTTGCAAATTCCTGCCTCAAATTATTGACCCAGTCTTTAAACAACCTGTCCAATTCATCTGAGTCTTTTGCTTTTATGGCCACAAAGGCGGTACTTTCCCTTGGGATTGCATTGCGCAAACCTCCACCGTCAATTTTGGAAACTTTTAAACCGAGCTGCTCCTGCCCCAACATCAAGAAAGAATTCATAATCTTATTGGCATTACCCAGTCCTTTATGGATATCCATTCCACTATGCCCCCCATTAAGTCCTTTTACCACTATTTTGTAGGCCTGGAAACCATCGCCAAGGGGAACTTCCGTGTAATTCCCTTTCGCGGTAATATCTATACCTCCAGCACAGCCAATGTCAATTTCATCATCATCTTCCGTATCCAGGTTCAACAAAAACCCACCTTTCAACAATCCCCCTTTTAGTCCCTTTGCCCCGGTCATTCCCGTTTCTTCATCAATTGTGAATAAGGCTTCCAAAGGTGGGTGGGAAATATCCTTGCTCTCCAATAAAGCCATAATGGTGGCCACCCCTAGGCCATTATCGGCCCCCAAGGTGGTACCCTTGGCCCTTACCCAATCCCCATCTACATACATCTCTATACCCTGGGTTTCGAAATCGAAATCCGTATCGGCATTTTTTTGATGTACCATATCCAAATGCGACTGTAGAATTACCGTCGTCCTATCTTCCATACCCACCGATGCCGGCTTCCTGATGATCACATTCCCAACAGCATCCTTGATGGCCTCAAGACCAAGGGACTTTCCAAATTCCAACATAAATTCTATTACGCGTTCCTCATGTTTGGAGGGTCTAGGAACAGCATTTAGATCTGCAAATTTATTCCAGATACTTTTTGGTTCTAAAAGTCTTATCTCCTTATTCATAAATTAATGATTATGAGTCCAAAAATACAGATAGAAAAACAACCATGCTAGATAATTGGCTATTTTTGGCTTGATGAAAAATAAAATCAAAAATCTTACCGCATTTTTATTGGTACCACAAGTAATCCTGGTAAAATGGCTGGGGCAATACCCTGAAGTTATAGAAACTTATTACAGTACAGGGATATATCCTTTTCTATCCGGATTTTGGCGGACTTTTCTGGGATGGGTTCCTTTTTCGGTAGGGGATATACTGTACGCGCTTCTAATCATCTTGGGAGCTAGGTATATCATTGTGAACAGAATGTCCATCAAAAAAAACCTAGTAGGGTTTATTCGGGACATTGCTATGGTCTTATCCGTTGCATATTTTACTTTTCATCTTTTATGGGGATTAAATTACTATAGACAACCCCTTTCAAAATCCTTGGAACTGGGAGACAAACACAGCCAGCATGACTTGGTAAATTTTGTGGACCAACTTGTGTTGAGAACCAATGAAACCCAATTCAGGATAACCTCCGATACCAGTAAAATGGTTCAGATTCCCTATACCAAGAAACAAATTATGGACCTTACCCTAAAAGGTTACGAAACCCTAAAAATTAAAATCCCTCTTTTCACCTACCAGCACCCAAGCTTAAAAAAATCCATTTTCAGCACCCCTTTGAGCTATATGGGTTATGGCGGCTATTTAAATCCGTTCACCAATGAAGCACAAGCCAATAGTGCACTACCAAATTTTAGATTTCCCGTTATATGTGGCCATGAAATAGGCCATCAATTAGGATTTTCCGCAGAAAATGAAACCAATTTTATTGGTTATTTGGCAACTGTTGGCAATGAGGATATTTATTTTAAATATTCGGCATACGCCTATGCCCTGAGCTATTGTCTGAATGAACTCGCAAATAGGGACTTAAAGGAATTTAAGCGCCAATACAACAAACTGAATCCCGGTGTGAAAAAAAATTACAAAGAAGTGGCCGAATTTTGGGAAGCGCATGAAAATCCTTTGGAGCCCGTTTTTAAATCTATATTCAATACTTTTCTAAAGGCCAACAATCAGAAAGACGGTATTAAAAGTTACAATGCCGTTGTGACCTTATTGATCAATTATTACCGCAACAACCCGATCTAGGGGATATGTACATTACAACGTTTAGGAGTCCCATTACTGTGCAGCAGCTTGTGGACAATGGAATAATGGATCTTCAATCAAAAATCCAAGACTGACTTAAATGATATAAAAAGTTTAAAACAACATTGATATTCCTATGGGATACATTATTTTTAAACCCGTTTAACAAAGAATACTATTAAATATGAGAATACCATTTTATGTGCTTGTTACACTTTTTTACGGGTTGTCGCTTTCTGCCCAGGACTACTTTCCCATAAATGACGGTGTAAAAGCGGAAAACAACAATTTTACCGCATTCATAAATGCCAAGATCCATATAACACCAACCAAGGTATTGGAAAAAGGGACATTGCTTATTCAAAAAGGAAAAGTAATAGAGACAGGGAAGAACGTACAACTTCCCAAAAATACAGTACTGATAGATCTAAATGGAAAATCCATATATCCTTCATTTATTGATATTTATTCCGATTTTGGAGTATCGAAACCCAAACCAGCGACCTCCGGAGGACGTTCGGCACAATATGGCCCCTCAAGGGAAGGGTATTACTGGAACGACCATATAATGCCGGAAAACGATGCAATTTCCAATTTTAACTACGACCGTAAAAAAGCGAAGGAATTGCGGGAAGCCGGTTTTGGGGTTGTAAACACCCATATACAGGACGGAATTGCGCGGGGCAACGGCGCCTTAATATCATTGAACGATATCGGCAATGATTCGGATAGGGTTTTGGCCGATAAATCGGCTCAATACTTTTCATTGACCAAAAGTGTGGCCAAACGGCAAGCTTATCCCACTTCGCTAATGGGTGTCCTGGCCCTGTTAAGGCAAATGTACTTTGATGCCGATTGGTACGCCCAAGGTAACGTAACCACCAAGGATCTTTCCTTAGAAGCTCTGAACACCAACAAAAGTTTAGTTCAAATAATTGAGGCCAAGGACAAAGACAACATATTAAGGGTGGATAAGATCGGAGATATGTTCAACATCAATTATACCATATTGGCAGGTGGGAATGAATTTGAAAGTGTCGCCGAAATCAAGGCCACCAACGCCAACTTGATAGTTCCTATCAACTTCCCGGACCCCTATGATGTTTCCGACCCCTATTTGGCGAATCATGTAAGCCTGGAAGATATGCGTTATTGGAACCAGGCACCCACAAACCCTAAAGTCCTTGCAGAAAACAACATTACTTTTGGCCTTACACTTCACGGTCAAAAATCCACGTCCGCTTTTAGAAAAAATTTATTAAAGGCTATAGAATATGGCTTATCAAAAACAGAAGCTTTGGAGGCGCTTACTACGGCCCCTGCACAGATCTTGGGCAAATCCAACCTAATCGGTTCCTTACAAAGTGGAAGTCAAGCCAATTTTTTAATTACCTCGGGGGATATTTTCGAGGAGGAAACCGTACTCTATGAAAATTGGGTCCAAGGCCAGAAGCATATTATCAAGGACAAGGAACTCATAGATATTCGTGGAAACTACAATTTAGCGGCCGGGGAAAAGGTGTATCAATTGTCAATTACCGGGGATTTTGACCAACCCAAGGCCGAGGTGAAGGAAGGAGAGGACAAATTGACTTCGAAAATTGAATATGGCGATAATTGGCTTTCAATTTCCTTCAATTCCAAAAGTGGTGACCAAGTATTTAGATTATCGGGAATGGCAACTTCCAGTTCCGACATTCTTAAAGGCAAACTTTTACTCCCCAATGGCACCGAAACAACCTTTAAAGCCACGAAAACCTCGGCATATCCGGAAAAGGAAAAAGATAAATCCTCGGAAAAACCGAAAGTAGTGCCTATAACTTTCCCCAATATTGGTTATGGCTATTCTCAGCAACCCAAACAAGAATCCGTACTGTTTAAAAATGCTACGGTTTGGACCAGTGAGGATGAAGGAATCTTGGAACACACAGACGTACTTGTTAAGAACGGTAAAATTGCCAAAATCGGTGTCGACCTCAAACTAAGTGGGGCAACGATAGTGGACGCCACAGGGAAGCACTTAACGGCAGGTATTATTGATGAACATACACATATTGCCGCCTTATCCATTAATGAATCCGGTCAAAACTCCTCTGCAGAGGTAAAAATGGAGGATGTGGTAGATTCGAAGCACATTGGCATTTATCGGGATTTGGCTGGTGGCGTAACCTCTGCCCAACTACTGCACGGTTCTGCCAATCCTATTGGTGGACGATCCGCTATTTTAAAGTTAAAATGGGGCGCCAATGCGGATGGGATGATCTACGACAACTCCCCTAAATTTATAAAATTTGCCTTGGGTGAGAATGTAAAGCAATCCAACTGGAACAGTTATAGCAGGTTTCCACAGACTAGGATGGGTGTGGAACAAACATTTATAAATTATTTCCAGAGGGCCAAAGAATATGACCTCAAGAAAAAGAGCGGACAGCCTTACAGGTTTGATGAAGAGATGGAAACCTTGGCTGAAATAATTAACGGGGAACGATTTATAAGCTGTCATTCCTATGTACAGAGCGAAATTAATATGCTGATGAAAGTTGCAGAGAAATTCAACTTCAAAATAAATACGTTTACCCACATATTGGAAGGTTATAAAGTAGCCGATAAAATGGCCGAACACGGTGTGGGGGCATCGACCTTCAGTGATTGGTGGGCTTATAAATTTGAAGTAAACGATGCTATCCCCTACAATGCAGCTATCATGCAAAGTCAGGGTATTACCGTTGCCATAAACAGTGATGACGCAGAAATGTCCAGGCGATTAAATCAGGAGGCTGCCAAAACTGTCAAATATGGCGGGATGACCGAATTGGAGGCATGGAAAATGGTCACGATCAATCCTGCCAAACTCTTGCATATAGATGATAGGGTGGGCAGTATCAAAGAAGGAAAAGATGCGGATCTGGTGCTTTGGAACAACAATCCTTTGTCCGTTTATGCCAAGGTGGAAAAAACCATGATTGAGGGGGCTGTATATTTCGATCTGGAAAAAGACCAACAACAAAGGGAAGCCATAAAAAGAGAAAAGTCCTTATTGATCAACCTTATGCTCAAAGAGAAGGACAAAGGCGGCCCTACCCAGGAACCGAAGAAAAAAATCCAAGAAGAATTGCACTGTGATAGCCTTTAAAACCAAGATTAAGATGAAAACTTTTAGAATCACCATAGCACTTGTCCTGTTATCTGCAACGATTAAAGGAACCGCACAACAAACTCCTGCCGGGGTACAGAAAGAGGCCTTTAGCATTGAAGGTGCTGTAGCCCATTTGGGAAATGGCGAAGTAATAGAGAACTCCCTTATCATGTTCGAAGGTGGGAAAATTTCTTTTGTAGGCGATGCCAAGACCAGAATTGCCAGAAAGGGAACAATTATAAAAGCAGACGGAAAACATCTTTACCCTGGCTTTATTGTAACATGTGCCTCCTTGGGACTGATAGAGGTAGATGCTGTTAGGGCCTCCAACGACAAGGATGAAATTGGGGAATTAATACCCCATGTAAGAAGCCTAATCGCCTATAACGCCGAGTCCAAAGTTGTGGAAAGTATGCGACCCAATGGGGTGCTTTTGGGACAAATATCCCCTAAAGGCGGTACCATTTCCGGAACCTCTTCCGTTATGCAATTCGATGCATGGAATTGGGAAGATGCCGTTATCAAGGCCGATGACGGAATACATCTATCGTGGCCAAACAGTTTTAAACTAGGTCCATTTTCCCAGGGCCAGGGCCGTAGATACCAACCCAATCAAAATTATGCCAAGGAAAAGGAAAAAATTATAAGCTTTTTAAAAAATGCCCTTGCCTATGGCAAAAGTGCTGTATCCGAAATCAATCCGGCATATGCGGCTACCCAAGGTCTGTTCAACGGAGCTCAAAAGCTTTATGTATATGCCGATGGTGAAAAGGAAATAATGGATGCCATTGTCAAGACCAAAGATTTAGGGATAAAGAAAGTTGTCCTGGTAGGAGGATATCAAGCCTATAAAATCACCGAGTTCTTAAAAGAACATGATATATCCGTGTTGGTAAGGGCTCCCCACAACCTGCCATCCTCGGACGACGACGACTACGACCTCCCATATAAACTGCCCAAGATATTGTTAGATAGCGGGCTATTGGTTGCTATGCAAAACGCCAGCGCGAAAAATTTTCAAAACCGAAACCTGCCATTTTATGCCGGACAGCTTGTACAACAAGGACTTTCCAAAGAAAAAGCGCTCCAAATGATTACACAGAATCCCGCGAAAATTTTGGGTATAGACCAAGAATACGGAACCTTGGAAGTAGGCAAAAGTGCCACACTGTTTATTTCAGAGGGTGATGCGCTGGATATGCGTACCAACCAATTAAGCAGGGCCTTTATTGACGGAAGGGATATTTCACTGGAAACACACCAAACGGAATTATGGAGAAGATACATGGAAAAATATAACGGAAAATAACCTTAGGCAGACAAAAAAAAGGGGTGAAAACAGTTTGTTTTTCACCCCTTTTCCTATTTAATGAGTACTACTCTTGTACTTTTCCTTCTACAAATATTCCGTTTTCAGGTTTTGAGAAGAAACCTACGGGTTTGGCCTGTTCACTATATTCAATTTCTTCATATACCACCGGTTTTTTAGGCTCTTTGATCGTTCGTCCCTCAGAACTGTACCAAGTCAATGCTTTGGGAACCTTAAGGCCATTTACATCCGTCCAATCGTGATAACCAATCCAGCTTACATTATCGGAACGTTCTCCGCTCCTGTAACTGACCGTATAACCAAGCCAAGCCATTTTATACGTTTGGGGGTCATAGTGCAAAAAGTATTCATCTTTGTAGGAGGCCCCGATGCCCGATTTGAAGCTTACGGCAATACCGGGATAATTGACACCTTCATAGACCAAGTCCTCCGTTTCATCGTAAACAATTCCATTATCCCCCAATACAAAAGGCATATTGAAAAAATAAGACCTAAGATTGTGATAAAATACAGGATCCCCCTTAAACGCATTTTCTTCGTTCAACAGCCAAACCTTATCACCATCAAACCCAAGGGAAAATAGTGGTGCGTCCACCCTATCCTTTCTGGTCTGAAGATCCATGGTATGCAGCTCCTCCCCTAATTTGAAGGCCAAAGTCCTCTGATTTCTCCAGGCTGCCAGCCCCCCATGGGCCTCAAAAAGCTTTATGATCGATTCTGGATATCTTTCCATGTTAACCTTTACAGCAGTCTTGGGTTCGGCCAATTCCACCTCAACTTCCTTTGTTTTGCTCTCCATCTTACAGGCTAGCGTACTGCCCAATAGCAATAATACAATTACATATCTCATCCTACTTATTTTAGTTGCCCCTTTGGTCGTAAAACCATAATTAAGTTAACATAATATATTATTTTTGCACCAATGAGCTATATAAAAGAGATTAGCAGTATTCACAACCCTTTGGTAAGGAGTACAATATCATTAAAGGAAAAATCCCGTGAACGAAAAAAAAATGGGCTTTTTATTATTGAAGGCATCAAGGAGTTACAGCTGGCAGTGAAGGGAGGCTATACCCTAAAAACCATTCTTTTCTATCCAGAGCTCGTTAACCGAAACGCTATTATGGAATTGGTACATGGAATTTCACCTACCCCGGAAATAATTTCCATATCAAAAGATATATTTCAAAAATTGGCTTACAGGGATACTACCGAGGGCATATTGGCCGTAGCAGTAAGCCGGGAGCATACCCTGGAGTCTTTAAAATTTAAAAACGACAATCCCCTTGTTTTAGTAGCCGAAGCCCCTGAAAAACCAGGTAATATTGGTGCCCTCTTACGGACAGCCGATGCTGCCGGCCTGGATGCCGTTATTATTGCCAATCCGAAAAGTGACCTGTACAACCCAAATATAATCAGGTCCAGTGTTGGATGTGTATTCACCACCGATATAGCAATGGGATCCACACCCGAAATTATCCAATTCTTAATTGGTCGCAATATTAATATCAACTGTGCAGCCTTAAGTGCCTCCAGGCCATACACGGAAATAGATTTTACCAAGGGCACGGCAATTGTGGTAGGTACAGAGGCTACAGGGCTATCCGAGCAATGGCTGAAGAACGCAACCCAAAATATTATAATTCCCATGCATGGAGAAATAGACTCCATGAACGTCTCCGTATCGGCAGCAATACTTATCTTTGAGGCAATTCGGCAAAGGGGATTTTAAGTAAGAACCTGTATCCGCAATACGGCAACATAAAACAATATAGAAATCCATTAATTTTTTAAATGAACAGTAGCATCCTATTTTATATCATAATAGCCATTTTGTTGATTCAGTTTATCATTGAAACCGTGCTGGAATATTTAAATGCCAAACGCTATACAGATGTTGTCCCTAGCGAATTAAGCGACGTTTTCGACAAGGAGGAATACAGAAAATCTCAAGAGTACAAAAAAACCAACTATCGTTTTGGGATGGTGAGCACTGTCTTCTCACTAAGCCTTACCTTACTATTTTTAATTTTGGGGGGATTTGAATGGATAGACACCATTGCCAGGAGTTACGGTGACAACCCTATTGTGATCGCCCTTATTTTTTTCGGAATAATTATGATAGGCAATGATATTGTTACAACCCCCTTTTCCTATTACCACACATTTGTAATAGAGGAAAAATTCGGTTTCAACAAGAGTACCAAAAAATTATTCTGGACGGATAAATTTAAAGGTTGGATTATGATGATGATTCTTGGAGGTGGAATACTGGCATTGATCATCTGGTTTTTTCAGTGGGCAGGTACCAACTTCTGGGTTTATGCCTGGGCTCTCATAAGCGTTTTTTCGCTTTTCATGAACCTTTTTTACAGTCGACTAATCGTACCCCTTTTCAACAAACAAACGCCTCTGGAAGAAGGCAGTTTAAAAAGCAAAATCGAAGCTTACGCCAAAAACGTGGGATTTGAATTAAAAAACATATTTGTGATAGATGGCTCAAAAAGATCGACCAAGGCCAATGCTTATTTTTCTGGATTTGGCAAGGAAAAGAGAATAACCCTATACGATACCTTGATCAACGATCTTGAGGAGGACGAAATTGTAGCGGTGCTGGCACATGAGGTGGGACATTATAAAAGAAAACATATCATTTTTAATTTATCGGCCTCCATTTTGCTTACCGGTCTTACCCTCTTTATTCTATCCATCTTTATAAATAATCCAGAGGTATCTTTGGCTATTGGCGTTTCGCAACCTAGTTTTCACGCAGCGCTTATAGGTTTTGGAATACTATACAGCCCAATATCGGAATTTACAGGATTGATCATGAACGCCATGTCCAGGAAGTTTGAATTTCAGGCAGATGATTTTGCAAAAAAAACCTTCGCCCCCAAACCTCTTATTACCTCCTTGAAAAAATTATCCAAGAACAGCCTAAGTAATCTTACGCCTCATCCCGCTTATGTTTTTGTTCATTATTCACACCCGCCCTTGATGTCTAGAATTCAAAATTTAAAGGCATAATTTTTGTTGTCTACTACCATAGTTTATGCTATTTTTAATTTATGATGACCGAAGCTGCAATAGAGAAAGAAAACAAGGAAATTGCGAAGCAATATAAGGAACTGCTCCGTATAAGCTATCAAAGCCTTACCGATGAGGATAAGAAATTGATACGCTCGGCCTTTGATATTGCCGTAGATGCGCATAAAAATCAAAGAAGAAAATCGGGGGAAGCATACGTTTTCCACCCCATAGCGGTAGCAAAAATCGTGGCTTCCGAAATGGGTCTGGATGCAGTTTCCATTGCATCCGCACTACTTCATGATGTTGTTGAGGACACTGAATACACCCTAGCGGATATTGAACGCTTGTTTGGCGAGACCGTTGCACGGATCGTAGACGGACTCACTAAGATTGCCCACCTGAAAAAGGATATGAACATTTCCCAACAGGCGGAGAATTTTAGAAAAATGCTCCTTACCCTTAATGACGATGTACGGGTTATCATTATAAAGATAGCGGACAGATATCACAATATGCTCACCATGGATTCCATGCCCGAGCACAAACAAGTGAAGATAGCCTCCGAAACCTTGTACATATACGCACCTTTAGCGCATAGAATAGGGCTTTACAATATTAAAACGGAACTGGAAGATCTCAGTCTTAAATATACTGAACCCGATGTTTACGACGACATATTAGGTAAAATTGAAGAGTCCAAAGAGGAACAACAGGCCTATATAGACGCTTTTTCCGGCGTGATAAGCGACTCGTTGGACAAAGAAAATCTCAATTACTACATTAAGGGCCGGATGAAATCCATCTTCTCCATTCGCCGTAAAATGAAGGTACAGAATGTATCCTTCGATGAGATTTATGACAAATTTGCAATTCGGATCATATACAAATCGGACCGGCATAACGAAAAGTTTTTGGCCTGGAAAATTTACTCTATTGTTACAGATCACTTCACCCCCAACCCTGTTCGTTTAAGGGATTGGATTTCATCCCCTAAATCTACAGGTTATGAAGCCCTGCACATCACTGTGATGGGACCAAAGGGCAAATGGGTAGAAGTTCAGATCCGGAGTGAAAGAATGCACGAAATTGCCGAAAAAGGCTATGCCGCGCATTTCAAATACAAGCACGGCAATCAGAAAGAACAGGGCATTGAGGAATGGCTCAACAAACTACAGGAAGCCCTGGAAAATGCAAATACCAATGCGGTCGATTTTGTAGAAGAATTTAAACTAAACCTTTATTCCAAGGAAATTTTTGTATTTACACCCAAAGGAGAACTAAAATCCCTCCCCAAAGGGGCCACGCCTTTAGATTTTGCCTTCAATATACATACTGAAGTGGGTATGCATACCCGTGGGGCCAAAGTAAATGGCAAACTGGTTCCCTTGAATACTACCTTGCAAAGTGGTGACCAGGTAGACATTCTTACCTCCGACACTGCCAGACCCAGTCAAAGTTGGTTGGATTATGCCACAACGGCCAGGGCCAGGTCTAAAATAAAATCCTCCTTAAGGGAAGAAAAGAAATCTACGGCCATGGAGGGCAAGGAAATCCTTAGGCGTAAATTAAAATCCCAAAAAATTAGCCTTAACGAGGATACCATAAACAAGTTGGTGGTATTTTTTAAGCTCAAGACGAGTCTGGACTTGTTCTATAGGGTGGGCATTGGTGCCATTGACAACCAAATGCTAAAAGATTTTGCGGCCTCCTATAGCAATGCTTTTATAACCTTCTTTAAAAATAAGATAAAAAGAACCCCGGTTCCTGAAGATATCCATAAGGAGGAGATTACCTCAAAATATGACACCCTTGTCTTTGGCAAGGAAGAGGACAAGTTGGAGTATAAATTATCCCAATGTTGCAATCCCATACCGGGAGACGAGGTATTCGGATTTATCAGTGTTAACGATGGGATTAAGGTACACAAGAAAAATTGCCCCAATGCCATTTCCCTTCAGTCCAACTACGCCTATAGGATCATATCGGCCAAATGGATCGATTCTTCCCAAGAAGAGTTTACAGTGGAAATAATGCTTACCGGGATAGATAATATAGGGTTGATCAGTGAAATTACCGAGGTAATCTCCGGCAACTTACATGTGAATATGAGGAATATTAATTTCAGTACGGATGGCGGAACGTTCTCGGGAAGAATCACCCTTGTTGTAAAAAACAATGCTATTCTTAAAAAAGTTATAGATAATCTAAAGCGCATTAACGGCATCGATAAAGTATCCAGAATTTAAATTTTAACTGTACATTTGTACCCTAACGCTGGGTAAATGCTATGGGCGAAAACAAGAATCAAGAAATAGTCAAAAATGTCTTCACCACTTTTCTGGAGGAAAATGGTCACAGAAAAACACCTGAGCGCTACGCAATCTTACAGGAGATCTACGATAGTGAAGAACATTTTGATATAGAATCGCTCTATATCACCATGAAAAATAAAAACTATCGGGTAAGTAGGGCCACATTATACAACACAATTGAACTTTTATTGGAGTGTAAGTTGGTCCGTAAGCACCAATTTGGAAAAAATCAGGCCCAATACGAAAAATCTTATTTTGACAGGCAGCACGATCATGTTATCCTTACGGATACGGGTGAGGTTATGGAATTTTGCGATCCACGTATTCAAAGTATAAAAAAGACCATTGAGGAGGTTTTCAACATTAAGATCAATACACACTCGCTCTATTTTTACGGAACACGGAACAAAGAAGAAAACAAGAATAATTAATCCAATTACATATAGAATGGCAGTAGATTTACTACTAGGACTCCAATGGGGAGATGAAGGAAAAGGGAAAATAGTTGATGTTTTAACAAAGAACTATGATATAATTGCACGATTCCAAGGTGGACCCAATGCAGGCCACACCTTGGAATTTGATGGTATAAAACATGTTTTACATACCATTCCTTCAGGAATATTCCACAAAACCGCGGTGAACATTGTTGGCAACGGGGTGGTTATAGACCCGGTTATCTTTAAAAAAGAATTGGATAATCTTAAAAAGTTCAATCTAGATATTAAATCAAAATTATTTATTTCTAGAAAGGCCCACTTAATTTTGCCCACCCACCGTTTATTGGATGCCGCTTCCGAAACTGCCAAGGGCAAGGCCAAAATTGGATCTACCTTAAAAGGTATTGGACCCACCTATATGGACAAGACCGGAAGGAACGGTATGAGGGTAGGCGATTTGGAATTCTCGGACTGGAAAGAAAAATACAGGATATTGGCCAACAAACATGAGGCCATGATCAGCTTTTACAATGTTGAGATCCAATATGACCTAAAGGAATTGGAGGCAGACTTCTTTCTGGCGGTGGAAGAACTAAAAAAATTAACCTTTATTGATAGTGAAGAGTATATTTTCAACGCTCAACGTGAAGGTAAAAAAATACTGGCGGAAGGAGCACAGGGATCCTTATTGGATATCGATTTCGGAACCTATCCTTTTGTAACCTCGTCCAACACTACAGCAGCGGGGGCATGTACAGGTTTGGGGGTAGCACCCAATAAAATTGGTGCGGTGCTGGGTATTTTCAAAGCGTATACCACCCGTGTGGGCAGTGGCCCGTTCCCTACAGAACTTTTTGATGAGGACGGCGCAACCATGGGTAAGGTTGGCAACGAATTTGGCGCAACCACGGGAAGACCAAGACGTTGCGGATGGTTGGATCTAGTAGCACTCAAATACGCCGTTGAAATCAATGGGGTTACGGAATTGATGATGATGAAAGCAGATGTACTAAGTGGATTTGAAAAACTAAAAGTATGTACTGCCTATAACTATAAAGGGGAACAAATAAAGCACTTACCTTATAGTATAGAACCGGAATACGTGACACCGGTCTACACGGAAATGAAGGGATGGGCAAAGGATTTGACCAAATTGAGCAAGTCCGATGAACTTCCGGACACCTTAATGGATTATATAAAGTTCTTGGAAAAAGAACTGGAAGTCCCCATAAAGATTGTTTCGGTAGGGCCGGATAGGACCCAGACCATATATCGATAAGCAAAAGCCATCTTTTTAAGATGGCTTTTTCGTTATAGGGGTTTTACTAAAACTATCCCAAACTGTATTATCCTCCCCCAAAATATACTATTTTTGACCAAAATTTTAAACATTGCTTAAGTCCGTATTTTTATTATCAACCATTTTAAGTTGTTGGATTGGCTGGGCACAAGAGCCCCAGGAAGAAGTTAAACAAATAAACATTGTTTATGGAGCCAACTTCACCAAAGATGAAGAACAATATCCAGGGGCGGCCATCTTTAGCAAGGATGATCGGCAAGTGCAATTTGAGCACGAAGGAGCAGATCTATGGTGCGATATCGCCATTTATTACCAAAAAGAAAATAGGCTCAAAGCCATTGGGAATATTAAACTGCAGCAAGGGGATTCTGTACAGTTGACCAGTGGCAAAATTGATTATGACGGTAATCTAAACCTTGCCAAGGCATGGGAAAATGTGGTTTTGAACCACACCAGCATGACCCTTACCACTGACACCTTGCGGTTTGATCGTGAAAAACAAGAGGCTTTCTATGAACATAACGGAACCGTGGTTGATTCCTCCAATACCCTTACCAGTAAAATAGGGCGTTATTTTACCCAGCTAAAGAAATCCCAGTTCCTGGAAAGTGTAAACCTTGTAAATCCAGAATTTAAACTGGTTTCCAAACAATTGGATTATTATACCGAGTCTAAAAATGCCTATTTATACGGTCCTTCCACCATCACCGGAGAATCCTATAAAATGTACTGCGAACGTGGATTTTACGATACTAAAATTGAAAACGGATACGGAATTAAAAATACACGTATAGACTACAATAACCGAATTATTACTGGAGACAGCCTATATTTTGACAAAAAGACCGAGTTTGCCTCTGCAACGAACAATATTACTATAAGGGATACCGTAAACGATGGACTGATCAGGGCCCACTATGCAGAAGTATATAAGGCCAAGGATTCCGTTTTTGCCACCAAAAGGGCCGTCTCGATCAATCTAGTAGAACAGGACTCCTTATATATGCACGGCGATACCTTAATGATCACGGGCAAACCGGAACAGCGCATCCTTAGGGCCTTCAGAAATGCAAAATTCTACAAAACCGATTTAAGCGGGAAGTGCGATTCCATCCATTTCAACCAAAAAACCGGTATTACCGAACTAATTACCAATCCTATTATTTGGAACGGGGAGAATCAAATGACCGGAGACAGTATCCACTTGCTATCCAACTTGGAAACCGAAAAATTGGACTCTTTAAAAGTTATAAACAACGCCTTTATAATTTCCTTGGATACAGTGGGCAAAGTAGGCTACAACCAGGCCAAGGGCAAGGACCTATTCGGGAAATTCATAGAAAATAAACTAAGCCTCATTGACCTTGTAAAAAACACCGAGGTTATCTATTATATGTACAATGATGACCAGGAACTTATTGGAATAAACAAGACCATTTGCAGTGCAATTAGAATGACCCTTGCCAATAACGAGATAGAGGATATTACCTTTATTACCAATCCTGATGGCGATATTTTTCCAGAAAAGGAGCTCCCGGAAAACAGTAGGTTGCTGAAAGGATTTATTTGGCGTGGAAAGGAAAGGATTCTCAGCAAGGACGACATCTTTGACGAGGACGACAACAACATAAAACTGGTTACCATTAAAGGGGTGGACAACCCTATAGATTTGGATGTGGAACCAGAGGAGGCCATAGAGGATCAAAGAAAGCGCGATTCCATAAATTCTTCCAAGCCAATACCTCCCAATCCCTTGTTGAAAATGGAACCGAACAAAAAAATTCAACAGCAAAAAGAGTCCAAACCCAGCGTTCCGGAAGCTAAAACAGATGTGCGTTATGAGGAGGGCGCTAAAGAGGACGGTTTGGATTCTGGCTACTATTTAATAGCCAACGTTTTCGAGGCAGCGGAAAATTATGAAACATTCATGAAAAGCCTTACCAAAAAAGGTTTGGAACCCAAACACTTCTTACGAGACTACAATAAATACCACTATGTCTATTTAGAACACTATGATTCCCGGGAAGAAGCTCTCCGATCGCACAATAACAATTTCAATGGGAATTATATAGATGACACCTGGATATTTAGGGTCCTTGACAACTAATACAAATGAAAAAGGAATATTTTAAATACCAGGCACAAACTTCGGCACATCCCTTGGCTTTGGAAATTTCACATGCCAAGGGCAGTTATATTTACGATACCAAAGGTAAGGCACATCTGGATTTTGTTGCTGGAGTTTCCGCTTGTAGTTTGGGACATTGCCATCCAAGAGTGGTGACTGCCATTCAGGAGCAAGCCCAAAAATACATGCACGTTATGGTGTATGGCGAGTACATCCAAGAACCGGCCGTTGCCTATACCAAACTGCTGGCAAACCTACTCCCTGCACCGCTGGAAACCACTTATTTGGTAAATTCCGGAACGGAGGCCATTGAAGGGGCATTAAAATTGGCCAGACGGTTTACAGGAAGAAGTGAAATTTTATCTGCCAAGAATGCTTACCACGGAAATACCATGGGAAGCTTAAGTATTATGGGCTATGAAGAGCGAAAAAGAGCCTTTAGGCCACTTATTCCCGACGTTGGATTCATTCGTTTTAATGTAGAACGTGATGTGTTGTCCATAACCGAAAAAACGGCCGCAGTTGTTTTGGAAACCATCCAGGGAGGAGCTGGTTTTATTCTACCGGAGAATGGGTATTTAAAAAAAGTACGGGAACGCTGCAATGAGGTGGGTGCAATGTTAATATTGGACGAAATCCAGCCTGGATTTGGACGTACCGGAAAATTGTTCGCTTTTGAGCACTATGATTGTGTTCCGGATATTTTGGTACTTGGAAAGGGAATGGCAGGCGGAATGCCGGTAGGTGCATTTGTGGCTTCGCACCATATGATGCAATCGCTCACAGAAAAACCCAAATTGGGCCATATAACGACCTTTGGGGGCAATCCTGTCATTGCTGCGGCCTGCCTAGCCACCTTACAGGAAATAACGGAAAGCAAGCTCATTCAGGAAACCTTGGAAAAGGAAGCTCTTTTTAGAAATCTTTTGCAACATACATTGATAAAGGAAATTCGAGGCAAGGGATTAATGTTGGCCCTAATCATGGAAAAACCTGAAACGGCCAATGAGGTTATCCTCAAATGTGCCGAGAAAGGCCTAATATTGTTTTGGCTGCTTTTTGAACCAAATGCCATTCGCATATCACCGCCGTTGACCATTAGCAGTCAAGAAATTAAACTTGGTTGTGGCTTGATTTTAGAGGTGTTGAACGGCCTTAAACAATAAATTGTTAACTAATTTGTTAATATAATAGACCAAATCTGTCGGAAATAAGGGTTTCAAAAGACTACTTTAGTTCCAATGAATAATTAGAAGTTCCTATGGCGTTAGAACCAAACGAGAGACCAGGGCAACCCATTGCTAAGTTTGAATCCATGCTTAAGACAGATGATGTCTACTTCTTTGACGCGGAAGATTTTCAAGATATTATTCACCACTACCTCAATAACGGGAAAATTGCATTGGCCAAAAAAGCCATTAAAATTGGGCTGCAGCAGCATCCTGCCAGTATAGAACTTAAGCTGTTGTCCATAGAAGTCCTTGTTTTTGAAAATAATCTGGAGCTGGCAGAGAAAATGCTGGATGAGCT
Source organism: Arenibacter flavimaris (assembly GCF_030291335.1). NCBI lineage: Bacteria > Pseudomonadati > Bacteroidota > Flavobacteriia > Flavobacteriales > Flavobacteriaceae > Arenibacter > Arenibacter flavimaris. Next base: position 37,834 of record NZ_JASWIM010000006.1, on the reverse strand, counting down.
ACAGGTAATAGACAGCAATAATGAGGAAATATACATTCAAAGAGCCAATATTTATTCCAAGAAGGACAATCACGAAGCAGCGGTATCCCTTCTGACCCAGGCCTTAAATTTAACCGATGACAGTTTTGACATCCATTCCTTACTAGGTATGGAATATTTGTTCATGGATAATTTTGAAGATGCCAAACAAAATTTCATGATGTGTGTGTCCTACGATGAGGAGGATTATTCATCACTTTACAATGTTATTTATTGTTTTGAGTTTCTTGAGGATTATGACGGAGCCATCGTATACCTAAATGATTATCTTGAACGAAACCCTTATAGCGAAGTAGCGTGGCACCAATTGGGAAAAATGTATTTTACAAAAAAAATGCACAAGGAGGCCCTGGCCGCTTTCGACTTTGCAATTATTGCCGATGACACTTTTATTGGTGCCTATTTTGAAAAGGGAAAAGTATTGGAAAAAATGGGCAAGTACAATGAGGCCATTGAGAATTATGAGACCACCATTGCCATTGAAGATCCTACCTCGCACGCCTATTTAAGGATAGGCAGATGTCATGAAAAACTCAAGAACTACGAATTGGCCAAATCCTATTATTACAGAACGGTCCATGAAGATCCATTGTTGGATAAAGGGTGGTTGGCAATTACGGAATACTACATTAGACAGGAGGATTATAAAAAAGCCCTATACTACATCAATAAAGCCATAAATATTGATGGGGAAAATTCAAAGTACTGGAAAAAGTGCGGAAAGATACACGCCTCCTTAAAAAATAATGACGAGGCCTATTATGCCTATCAACAGGCAGTAGACTTGGGGAATTACGAATTTGACACTTGGTTTCATTGGGCCGATGTAGCAGTTCAAAACCTAGACGTGCATGCCGCTATAGAAATATTGCTCCAAGGCCATGAATTTTATCCCCAGCGATGTGAAATGCAATATAAAATGGCCGGCTTCTATCTGCTAATAAGCGATTTCCCCAGAGCTCAGTACAGGTTGCTCAACGCCCTTAAAATAGACCTTGACCAGCTACATTTATTTGAAGATGAATTTCCCCAATTCTTCAATACGGATTGGGCCCAAAACTTAATTGAGGATGTGAAAAAAGCTTCCAGATAAATAAACTATTTTTGTTTTTTTATCTTATATGGAAAATCGCAATCTCTTATCTTACATCATTATCTTATTAAAAGGAATGGCCATGGGCGCAGCAGATGTTGTACCCGGTGTTTCTGGAGGCACCATAGCCTTTATTTCCGGAATATACGAAGAGCTCATCACCAGCATTAACAATGTTAATGTAGCCCTGTTGAATACGTTAAGGAAGGAAGGAATAAAAGCCTTTTGGATTAAACTTAACGGCAACTTTCTACTTGCCCTGTTGCTAGGCATCGGTATTAGTGTCCTCTCCTTGGCCAAACTCATTAGTTGGTTAATGGAGAACGAACCCATTCCCCTTTGGTCCTTTTTCTTTGGCTTGGTTGTGGCCAGTATTATGTTGGTAGGCAGGGAAATAAAAAAATGGAATGTGGCTGCAATACTATTATTGATCATGGGAGCCGCCATAGCTTTTTACATAACAAAGTTACCCCCTTCCGACAATTCGGGATCTCTCCCCTACTTGTTCTTGTCCGGGGCACTGGCCATATGTGCAATGATTCTACCAGGTATATCAGGAGCTTTTATCCTAGTACTATTGGGTTCATACAAAACAGTATTGGATGCAGTACATGAACGCGATCTTAAAATTATTGTTACTGTGGGCTTAGGGGCCATTTTTGGACTATTGAGCTTTGCCAAACTTCTAAAATGGATGTTTACCCACTACAAAAATCTTACACTTGCATTGCTTACCGGGTTTATATTGGGTTCCCTGAATAAAATTTGGCCGTGGAAAGAAGTCCTGGAAACCAAAATGTTCGGGGATAAGATAATTACGATTTCAGATAGAAACATTTTGCCCTTCTCCTTTGACGGGGACCCACAATTAATATCTGCGATTATTCTAGCTATCCTTGGTTTTTCCCTTATTTTTATACTGGAAAAATTGGCCGCAAAAAGATAAACGCCCTACCCCAAATGAGAAACCCCAGAACATTCACGGATAAATTTTTCCTTGTAATCAAAGGATTATTTATGGGTGCAGCCAACAAAGTTCCCGGTGTATCCGGGGGTATTGTGGCTTTTGTGGGCGGATTTTATGAAGAGTTTATCTATTCCCTACAAAAGGTGAATGGAAAAGCCTTTAAACTCTTGGTCAGTGGAAGGTTAAAAAGCTTTTATCGCTACACCAACGGCCAGTTTTTGGTCCTTCTTATTTTTGGCATGTTGGTGAGTTATTTCAGTGTCTCCAAAATTTTGGATTATTTTTTGGAAAGAAATGAGCTCTATGTGTGGTCTGCATTTTTTGGAATGATATTGGGCTCTATTTACTACATAGGAAAGGACTTTGGGCATTGGGGGAAAAAGACCGTCCCGGCGGGAATAATCGGTTTGATCATTGGCATATCCATAAGCTTCCTTAATCCCGCTACACAAAACGACAATTTAGTCTTTATATTTTTTTGCGGTATCATAAGTGTCTCCGGCATGACCTTACCTGGACTGTCCGGTTCCTTTATTCTGATCCTTTTGGGCAATTATGTACTGCTCCTGGTAGATTCCGTAAATGCACTTTACGATACCTTTTCAGAAATATTAATGGGCGACTTCAGTTTTATTAAAAATCCAACACGGCTCAATACCTTAAAAATATTGGCGGTTTTCACTACGGGATCTGCTGCCGGATTGGTGACACTCTCCCACCTGCTAACGTACGTTCTAAAACATTATAGACATATAACCACTGCTGTTATAATAGGTTTCATTACAGGCTCTTTGGGAGTGGTATGGCCTTGGAAACGCACTTTATTTAAAACGGATACCAATGGCAATTTGCTCTTGGACACCAACAGTAACCCGATAATAAAGAATTATGAAAGATTCCTGCCAAATGTGGGATCTTCCGAGACCTGGTGGGCCATTTTTTTTATATTTTTTGGGATATTAATTTTATTAGGATTAGACTGGTATGGAAAAAACAGAAAGAAATAAAATTAGATTTGGATTAATTGGAAAAAATATCTCCTACTCATTCTCTAGGGGATATTTTACCAAGAAATTTACCAAACTGGGACTGGAAAATCATTCTTATGAAAATTTTGATTTGGAGCGTATTGACGAGTTCAGAAGGGTATTGGAACAAAACAGCAATATTAAAGGTTTTAACGTCACCATCCCCTACAAAGAACAGATTATACCCTTTTTATCCAAAATAGATCCAGAGGCCCAGGCCATTGGAGCGGTGAACACTATTAAGATCAATGGGGCACAAACAATTGGCTTCAATACAGACGCCTATGGCTTTCAAAAATCAATAGAACCGCATCTTGAGGAACATCATCAAAAAGCACTTATCCTAGGCACAGGTGGTGCTTCCAAAGCAGTGGCATTTGTACTTGATAAATTAGGAATATCCTTTAAATTTGTGTCTAGAAATCCCAAGGACCAACAACTCAATTACACAGACCTTAACAAGGAAGTGTTATATAACCATACGGTCATTGTTAATTGCACACCTTTAGGAACCTACCCCAACATAAACGACAAGCCAGACCTACCTTACAACTTCATCACCGATCAACATTTGCTCTTCGATCTAATTTACAACCCGGAAAAAACTGCATTTTTATTGGCAGGTGAGCTGCAAGGCGGTAAAATAAGCAATGGCTCCAACATGCTCCAATTTCAGGCAGAAAAATCCTGGCAGATATGGAATTCCTAGAATAAGAAACAATTGCCCCAATCAAAACCTCAAAATACAGGAGCAGCCTCTTAAAAAAAACCTTAAAAAGAAGTTTCATTACCTTTGATATATAGACAGATGTAATTATATTTCCGTACATTACATTTAGAAAGCTATAAACATTCATAAAAATGTTAGAAGATAAAGAAGACAACCTACAGAATAATGTAGGTACAGAGGAAACCTCAGAAAATACCGAAGCAATAAATAATTCGGAGGCCGAGACTGAAACAAAAAAAACTCCCGGTCCCGAGACCGGTGAAACAGATTCTGAAAACAACACCAAGGAAATGATGGAAGACCAAAGTGCTTCTATTGGCTCCGAAACCAAGGACGAAGAAATACTGGAAGAAACGTCAACCCAAAAAGCTCCGGAAAAGGTACCGTCCATTAAAGAGAACGAGACTTCTGAAATAATTGTTGATGATTCCACCAACAATGAAGAGTCTGGCCAAGAGGCTTTGGAGAAAGAGGAAGATGTTCTGGAAGAAATAGATGAATCCAATGCAGAGGATGCCGAAGACACCGACAACCATCAGCGGCACCATATTCCCATGCCAGATTACCACGCAATGTCCATGGAGAACTTGGTTGGTGAACTTCAACGATTGGTAAGGAATGAAAAAGTACAGGCCATAAAAAAGCATGTTGATGGCATAAAATATGAGTTCGATCAAAAATTTCAGGAGTTCATAGATGAAAAGAAGGAAGACTTTATAAATAGTGGGGGAAATGAAATAGATTTCCGTTACAATTCCGTCACCAAAAGACAGTTTAACGAGGTATATGCAGATTACCGTGAAAAAAGAAATAGCTATTACAAAAACCTGGAGCAGGGACTTAAATCCAATCTTTCCCAAAGGCTGGAAATCATCAATGAACTAAAAGCCCTTGTAAATGTTGAAGAGGATATAAACACAACCTATAAAAACTTTAAGGATCTGCAGGAGCGCTGGAAAAATGCAGGTCCAATTCCACGTGCCAATTACAATGATGTTTGGCGAACATACCATCACCATATTGAAATATTTTATGACTTCCTACACTTAAATAGGGAACTTAGGGACCTTGATTTTAAGCACAACTATGAGGAAAAACTAAAGATAGTGGTGCGGGCCGAAGAGTTGGTCCAAATGGAGGATTTAAACAAAGCCTTTCAAGAACTTCAGACCCTGCACAAAATCTGGAAGGAAGATATTGGCCCTGTTGGCAAAGAACACAGGGAAGAGATTTGGGAACGTTTTAGCAATGCCACCAAATTGCTTCACCAAAGACGACAGGATTATTTTAAGGACTTGGAAAAAGTCTATGAACAAAACTTGGAAAGGAAAAATGAAATTATCCAATCCATAAGCTCCATAGCCACCCATATTGCCTCTAGTCACAAAGAATTGCAACAACAAATAAAGGAGGTTGAAAAATTGCGGGATTCCTTCTTTAAAGCTGGGAAAGTACCCCAAAAAGTAAATGAGAAGACTTGGGCAAGTTTTAAGGATGCGGTCCGTGAGTTCAATAGAAACAAGAATAACTACTATAAGAATTTAAAGAAAGACCAACAGATCAATCTCGATAAAAAAAAGGCATTGTTGGAGCTTGCCGTTTCCTTAAAGGATAGTGAGGATTGGGACACTACTACCCAGGAAATGAAGAGAATTCAGAACGAATGGAAAAAAATCGGGCATGTTCCCAGAAAATATTCGGACAAAATATGGAAGGAGTTCAAAACTGCGTGCAACCATTATTTTGATCGTTTACATGCCTTGAAAAATGAAGCCCACAAGGAAGAGGCCGAGAATTTTGACAGGAAAAATGCCTGTCTGGAAAAATTAAAGAGCTTCCAACTTAGTGGTGATAAGAGCAAGGATTTGGCTACCATCAAAGGGTTTATTGCAGAATGGAAAGAAGCTGGCAGGGTCCCCTTCAACAAAAAGAGCATAAATGCCAAGTTTAACAAAATTCTTGATGCACTATTCAAAAAATTGGATATCAACAGACAGGAAGCGGAACTCATGAAATACGGTAATAAGATTCAGCAGCTGGCCAATAATGACAACGACTACGCCATCTCCAATGAACGTACCTTTATAAGAAGAAAAATAGACGAAAGCAAGAGTGAAATTAGACAGTTGGAAAACAATCTCCAATTCTTTTCCAATGCTTCCGAGGACAATCCTGTGGTAAAAGAAGTGATCAAAAATATAAACAACCACAAAGACTCCCTGGCAACATGGAAGGCTAAATTAAAAAAATTGAACATTCTGGAGAATAATTTGATCAAAGAGGCGGAAGAAGCGGAAAATGAAGAAGACCCCTCCTCAGACGAAGAATAGACCCCGATATAAAAATTTAAACAAGAGCATATTAGTAAGACAGAGGTCAGTGCATTGATGGTTTTATGGTTTGTTATTTTCCTAACAAGCTGTGGAACTTCTGGAATAATTGTAAAAGAATCGACCAAGCCCCTTGCCCACCGATTGCCGCAACCCAGTTCAATATTCATTTTTACCAAAGAAAAACCGAACCTCAGCGATTCCCTTTTAATCGGCACTATAGTAACCAGACACAAGGGCCTTAACGGGGATTGCGATTTTATACAAGTTAAACGCGCCGCGGAAAAACAGGCCAAAGAAATTGGCGGTAATTTAATTTACATAACAAAACATAGACCCCCTAGCGCGCTCTTAAATCCTTGCCATAGAATTAGGGGGAGTATCTATTCCGTTCCCAATCCCGAAGCCTTTGAAAAAGAAATTCTTTGGAACCCCGATAGAAAACTTAAAGTGAGCGATTTTAAGGGATCAACCAACGACAAACCCTTTGTTGCCGCCACAAATGCCTATTTTGGTTATAACACCCGCATAAAACCAAAGGAAAACATAGTTATCGTTGAAGTGGACACCTATTTCAATTGCGAACTGTCCTATTTTAAAAATAATAAGAACCAATCCCTAGTATTGAATCACGAACAGTTACATTTTGATATTACCGAACTCTATGCCCGGAAATTTACGCAAAGATTACAGCTCGAGGTAAAGAGTTTTAAGGACCTTGTAAAGAACGTGGAAAGAATAGGGAATGAAGTCCATAAAGAACTCCAGTTAAAACAGGACGCTTATGATACGGACGTATATAGTGACCTATCACAACAATCCAGTTGGGACGAATGGACCAAAATGGGATTGAAGGAACTGGACATATACAAAAACAAGATTATCAGCAGACCTTATAGGCTGGATTAAGGAATTCCTACCAACAAAACAATGTAACGATACCGAATTAATTTCCAGGGTAGGATACAAAAAAGCCTATCCAAAAACGTATGGAACACTTTCTGGGTAGGCTTTTATAATATCAGTATATTTTACTTGGCCACATTTACGGCTCTAGTTTCCCTAATAACGGTAACTTTCACTTGACCGGGATAGGTCATATCTGTTTGGATTTTTTGGGATATCTCAAATGAAAGTTCGGCGGCTTTATCATCGCTTACCTTTTCACTTTCCACAATAACCCTCAATTCCCTTCCAGCCTGAATTGCGTATGCCTTTTGCACTCCACCAAATCCGAAAGCGATATCTTCCAAATCCTTTAATCGCTGAATGTACGAATCCAACACCTGTCTTCTTGCCCCGGGTCTTGCACCGCTAATGGCATCACACACTTGCACTATTGGCGCTATAAGTGTTTTCATTTCTATCTCGTCATGGTGGGCTCCAATGGCATTGCACACATCGGGTTTCTCTCCAAATTTTTCGGCCCATTGCATCCCAAGAATAGCATGTGGCGTTTCAACCTCGGCCTCGGTGTTTGGAACCTTTCCAATATCGTGCAATAGACCGGCACGTTTGGCCAGTTTTGGATTTATTCCCAACTCGGCCGCCATAACCCCACAAAGTTTGGCAACTTCCCTAGAGTGTTGCAAGAGGTTCTGGCCATAGGAGGAACGATATTTCATTCTACCCACTGCCTTGATCAATTCTGGATGCAGGCCGTGTATCCCTAAGTCGATTACCGTACGTTTACCAATTTCAACGATTTCCTCCTCTATCTGTTTTTCTGTCTTTTTAACAATCTCCTCAATTCTTGCAGGATGTATCCTACCATCTGTCACCAATTTGTGCAATGACAAACGCGCAACCTCCCTACGTACGGAATCGAAGCAGGACAGGATAATGGCCTCTGGGGTATCGTCTACTATAATTTCAACCCCTGTGGCCGCTTCCAAAGCCCTAATATTTCGTCCTTCGCGACCTATAATCCTTCCTTTTACATCATCGGATTCCAAATTAAAGACGGAAACACAATTTTCCACTGCCTCCTCGGTACCAATACGCTGAATGGTATTGATAATAATTTTCTTGGCCTCCTGTTGGGCCGTAAGCTTAGCTTCTTCCACGGTAGTCTGAATATAGGCCATGGCATCGGATTTTGCCGTATCCTTAAGGGACTCCAACAGTTGTGATTTGGCCTCCTCGGCAGATAGCCCTGAAATTACCTCCAATTGTTGTACTTGGCTTTTATGTAGTCTATCAAGCTCGGATTGTTTCTTTTCCAGGAATTCACTCTTATAATCCACCTCTTTCAGCTTATGTTCCAGCTGCTCTCCCAATTTTTTACCTTTTGCAAGTTCACTACTCACCTGGGACTCCTTATCCCTTGTACGTTTTTCCGCCTCCGATATTTTCTTGTCCTTATTGATAATAACCTTCTCGTGCTCAGCTTTTAGTTCCAAGAACTTTTCCTTGGCTTGGAATATTTTATCCTTCTTAATATTTTCCCCTTCGATATTGGCTTCCTTAATTATATTGGCCGCCTCTTTTTTTGCGCTGGCAATGGTCTTGGAAGCCTTGCCCTTTTCCATAAACTTTGCAATGGCAAATCCAATTCCCAATCCAACCAATCCTATTATTATTGCTATACTATCCATATTTATTTTGAAAATTATTTATAAAAAAAGCCCACATTGATGGAAGTTTTGTACAAACCCCGATAAACAGGTTTAGGGCTACCAGACTGCTCAAGGATCCTTATACGGGTAAGGCCTGCTTTTACAATCTAAACTCACCCTTTTCAAACAAATTAGTGTTGAGTTTGTCAAAAATTAATTACCAATGTGGGCAGTAACTTTATTTATTTTAAAGAACGTTATTTCATCCCTAGCTTGGAACTAACCAACATATTCAGTGCTTTTAATCGCTCTGCAGCTTCTTTTACACCTTCTGAATGGTCTATTCCCTTTTGCTCAATCTTGGAGGCAAACTGAAGTGCGCACATGGCCAGCACATCTTGTTTATCCCTTACGGCATAGTTTTGCTCAAATTTCTTTGCCAGCTGTTCTATATTCTTAGCGGCCTTTCTTAAGCCCTCTTCCTGTAGAGGATCAATTGTTAAGGGATATACCCTATCTGCTATAGAAAGCTTAATTTTGAGCTTCTCTGCCATAATGTTTATTTACACTATTCTGAAAGTTGGGCAATACAATGGTCCAACTCCCTAATCAATGTGTTTATTTTAAGCTTCGCTTCGGTCTTATTCGTATCACTACCCAGCATAGAACTCGCCAATTTTAGTGAATTGTATTTTTCCTGCCATTCATTCACTGAAACCCTTGTAGCCTCATGATCATTTTTTACAGCAACCAATTCTTCTTCCAATTTTAAATTGGTATGGTGCAAGAGCTCCAGCTTATGCAACAACTTACTAATTTTATTTTCTAAAGAATCAACAATATCTACCAATTCACTCATTTGCAAATATCAATGCATTTTACACAAAGTTAACACACCTCTTTATACTTAGCAATTCTTTTTTCATTTATTCTTAAAGTAAAATTTCCAACCTCAATTTAATAAAAATAATTGACCCTTTTTATATATTATATAACACAGACTTTTTTTTGAATTAGAATGGTATTAATTACTTTCGTACCAATTATCACCAATATGAAAGGCTTTTTTTTAGGATTTTTTCTATTTACCTCAATGATTTATGGGCAAGCACCCTATCCAAAGGATTTTTTCCGATCCCCTTTGGATATTCCAATTGTTCTTTCTGGAACTTTCGGAGAACTGCGTTCCAATCATTTTCACGCAGGTATCGATATAAAAACCCAACAACGTCAGGGGTTACCGGTCTACGCCATAGGTGAGGGTACCGTTACCAGAATAAAAGTTTCGGAATGGGGATATGGAAAAGCACTTTATATTGCCCATCCCAATGGCTATACGTCTGTTTATGGACATCTTCAAAAATTTTCGCCCCAAATAGAAGCATACGTAAAGAAGGTCCAATACCAGAAAAAATCTTTTGAAGTGGAAATTTTTCCCGAATTTTCTGAGCTTAAGGTTCAGAAAGGTGATCTTATGGCCTTCACGGGAAATACAGGTGGATCTGCCGGACCCCACCTGCATTTTGAAATTAGAAATAGCGCCTCTGAAATGCCGACAAATCCACTTCTATATGGAATGCAGGTTAGGGACGCTACAGACCCCACTCTGTTAAATGTTTATGGCTACCCACTTTCTGAGAACGCTCAAGTAAATCAGAGTCAGGAAAAAATTAAAATAAAATACCATAGACAAAGTGATGGCACCTATCTAGCGGACAAGGTTACTGCCCTTGGCACCATTGGATTTGGAATTAATGCCTTTGATCGTCAAGACCTTGCCGCCAACAAAAACGGAGTTTATTCAGTGAAACAGATAGTGAATGGAAAATTATACACCGAATTCAGTTTTGAGGCATTCTCATTTACCGAAAGCAGATACATAAACACCTTAATAGACTACGACCATTACAGCACCTATAGGGAAAGGATACAAAAGTGTTTTAAGGACGAAAGCAACCTTTTGGGCATTTACAAGACCATTTACAACAATGGCAAAATAGAAGTAAGTGAAGGCTTATCGTATAATGTGGAAATTCACATTTATGATCTTGCCGGTAATCTTACCAAATTGATCATACCGGTGGAAGGAAAACTTGAAGAAATTAAAATTCCAAAAATTGAAGAGAAAACGGACAACTATATTATTGCCAAAAAACCTAACAATTTTGATTTGGGTGCCGCAAAAGTGTATTTCCCGGCCAATACGTTTTATGACAATTTTTATATCGATTTAAAAAGTGGACAGGATACTATTACAATTCACAATAGCAAGGTACCGGTACACAGAAACTTCACAATAACCTTTGATGCTTCAAAATATTCGGAAGAGGAAAGGAAACAACTGTTCATTGGTAGATTGGACAATAATAGGGATGCAAATTACACCTCCACCTATAAACGGGGCACTACCTTTACAACAAGAACCAGGAATCTGGGAACCTATACCTTGGCGAAAGATACTGTTGCTCCACAGATTGGACCGAAAAATTTTAAGGACAAACAATGGCTTACCAACTACAGTTATTTGAGCTTAAAAATTACGGACGACCTAAGTGGTATCAATAGTTACAATGCAACCCTTAATGGCGAATGGATTCTTTTGGAATATGAGCCAAAGACAAATACCATTACCTATAATTTTGATGATCTTATATTGGATAAAAAACAATGTGATTTGAAAGTAGTGGTTACCGATAATGTTGGTAATAGCAGTACTTTCACAAGTACTTTTTACAGAAAATGAAACATTGAGACTTTTAAAACTATTCTTTCTTGTCGTTCTAACCTCTTCGGCAACCACTCTAAAGGCACAAACGGCTACCATAACCGGTGTGGTTTTCGACGAAAACCAAACTCCTTTGCCCAATGTTAATATTGCGTCCAAAAACCAAGGAACCTTTTCCGATGTAAACGGGTTTTATATATTGGAAATTATAGCGGACCAGGAAACAACAATAACTTTTTCACATCTGGGCAACGAAAAACTAATTCTTAAAGATCTCATTCTGAATACCAATGAAAATTATGAATTTAACCCCGTTCTAAAAAATAAGGCGATACTTATTGCCGAGGTTGTGGTAACCCCTGTAGGCAGTAGGTACGCCAAGGGAATTACCACTATTTCATCAGATATGGTGCGAAATATTCCGGGACCTAATGCAGGCGCTGAGAATATCTTAAAGCTTTTGCCCGGGGTCTCCTCCAACAATGAGCTCAGTACCCAGTACATGGTTAGGGGGGGCAATTTTGATGAGAATTTGGTGTACGTCAATGACATCGAAATCTACAGGCCCTTTCTTATACGCTCGGGACAACAGGAAGGTCTAAGTTTTATAAATAGTGATATGATAGGAAACCTGCAATTTTCCGCAGGGGGCTTTCAGGCCAAATACGGCGATAAACTTTCTTCCGTCCTAGATATCAGCTATAAGACAGCTGTAGATTTCGGACTTAAAGTTACCGCGACCCGTCTAGGAACTTCCACTACATTGGAAAGCGTTTCCAAAAACAAGAAACTATCCTCCTTAACCAGCGTCAGATCCAGGGACAACAGCCTTTTTGTGAATAGTCAGAATTCCATTGGCAACTATGATCCATCTTTTTTCGATATCCAACAATATACAACCTATATATTTTCCAACAAATTACGACTTAGTTACCTGGGAAATATTTCGATCAACAATTACCGAAACCAACCATTTACCAGACAGACGAATTTTGGAACATTGAATGATATAAAGACTTTGACGGTCCATTATGCCGGAAATGAAAAAAACCAGTATAGGACCCACCTAAATGCCCTTAAAGCGGAATACCAATTAAATGAAAGAACTACCCTAAAACTTATATCCTCCCTTTACTTTAATAGGGAGCAAGAATATTCCGATGTAATATCCCAATACCGGCTAAGCGAGATAAATGATGGTCTTGAGGTGGAATCCCCCGGGGAACCTACCCCTATAAATGGATTGGCCACACAATACAATCGGGCCAGAAATGATCTGGATGCCAAAATCTTCAATTTAGAGCATAAGGGCAGCCATTCCAAGGGAGGGAAGGTCATTTCATGGGGCCTGAAACTGGAGCACACCGATATTAGAGATCAAATTAGGGAATCAGAATTCATAGACTCTCTGGGGTATATGGTACGACCTCCTAATTCCGGTTATAATCGAAATGAACCAGAGATACCTTTTGAAGCAACCTTAGTGCCTTATGAGGGTATTATTGCCAGGAATTCGGTAAACACCAATAAACTCTCCGGATTTGTGCAGTACAGCCAAAGAACAGAATGGCACGAACATAATATTTACTATAACCTTGGGGCCAGGGTCAGCCATTGGACAGTGAATGCTAAAAACCTTAGAAACGACTCCCATACCATATTTAGTCCCAGGGCCCAGTTTTCCATTAAGCCAAACTGGACAAAGGATATGCTGTTCAGGCTCTCTGGCGGAGTCTACCAACAGCCGCCATTATACAGGGAATTAAGAGATTACAATGGCACTGTTCATCCTGAAGTGGAGGCCCAAAAATCCTATCATTTAGTATATGGAAACCAATACAGCTTTAAATTGTGGCAAAGACCATTTACGCTGAACGCTGAGGCCTATTGGAAAAAAATGACGCATGTAAACCCCTATAACTTAGAAGATGTCCGTATACGATATGCAGCACAAAACAATGCAAAGGCGTATGCATACGGGGCAGAATTAAGGCTAAATGGTGCCTTTGTTCCAGGTACGGAGTCATGGTTTAGCTTAGGCTACCTTAAAACAGAGGAAAACATTAATGAAAGGGGGTATATTTCGAGGCCCACAGATCAGCGGTTAAAAGTAGGCATACTCTTTCAGGACTATATGCCAGAGGTACCGGACCTTAAAATGTACTTAAACCTGGTTTATAATACAGGGCTGCCCGGAGGTTCACCAAGTTATACGGATCCATACCTTTATCAAAATAGATTAAAGGATTATAAACGTGCAGATTTAGGAATTTCCTATATTTTTGTAGGAGCTAATAAATCCAATGACAAAAATTCCTTTTTAAGGGTTTTCAAGGATCTAAGTGGTGGCTTTGAAATATTTAATTTGTTCAACAACCAAAATTCCATAACCAACACCTGGGTCCGGGATTTGATAAATGAACAACAATTTGCCGTACCCAATTTTATGACCGGACGTGTCTTGAATATTAAAATCGAGATGCGTTTTTAGTACAGAATATAAATTTTAATGACAACATCGACAAGCACATTGGGTGTTAAGCCTGTTAAGGCCCGCCCATAGATAAATCATGATTGTGTGCAGTCCAAAAAGAACAAATTGCTATAGATGAAAAATATTGCTATAATAATATTCACCTTACTTAGCCTAGGTGTGTCCGCCCAAAAGAACATTTATACAAGTGAAAAATTTGACGAATTGAGCCAAGATCATAATAATTTGGCCATTATCCCATTCCTGACCAACCTGGAATTGAAGGATGAAATATCAAGTAAGGAGTTAAAAGATTTGGAACAAAAGGAGGGCTACGCAGTACAGGATGCCTTGGAAACCTATTTTTCCAAAAGAAAAAAGAAAAAGAAATTTTCCGTAGAGTTCCAGAATATTAAAAACACCAATGCCATCTTAAAACAAAATGGTATTTCATATGACAATATCGATGTTTACAGCGTAAAGGAACTAGCACAAATTTTAGGGGTGAATGGTATCATAAGCGGCACATTGGACCTAAATGTACTTCTATCCAAAGGTGTCCCTACAGAATTTAGCCTTCTTGATTATATTAACGGTGATTCCAATTATGGGCGAATAGGCGTAAAAATAAGTGACGGTATAACCGGCAAATTGCTTTGGAAATACGAAAAGCAAATCAATAAGAAATCTGGTAAAAACACTACAGACCTCATCGATCTCATGATGAAATTGGCTTCCAGAAAATTCCCTTATGACAGGGAACGCCCTAGAGATCGCAAAAAGAACTAATTGGAACCGTATTCCTTTAACACCTCAACAACGTAATCCAACTCCTCTTTGGTATTGTATTTTGAGAACGAAAAACGCAAAGAAGGTTTTTCCAAGTCCTTAGGAGAAAGAATTTCCGCAAGCACGTGCGAACCCAAGTCACTACCGGACTGGCATGCACTGCCCTTGGAACAGGCAATTCCCTTAAGATCCAAATGAAACAATAACAGCAATGCCTTTTCAGAATCAAAAGGTAGGCGCACGTTCACCAAGGTATAGGTACCGCCCACCAGATCCCCGGAAAGTCCATTAAAGGCTACATCGGGAATGGCTTTGGTTAATTTTTCTATAAAATATCTTTTTAGCTCCAACACATAATCACTTTCCTCTTCCAAGTGGTCGTAAGCCGCTATAAAGGCTTCTTCCAAGCCTACTATATTATGATATGGTTCGGTTCCCGCCCTAAAACCGCGTTCTTGAGATCCTCCAAAAATCAAGGGTTGCAGACCAGTGTTTCTTTTAATATAAGCGAATCCGACCCCCTTGGGGCCATGAAATTTATGGGCTGCAGCAGTTAAAAAGTGGGCATTGGTTTTCTGCACATCCCATGGGAAATGTCCTATGGACTGCACCGTATCCGAATGAAATAAGGCATTGTGTTCCAGACATAGTTTTCCAACGGCCAATATATCCAATATGTTTCCTATTTCATTGTTCACGTGCATTAGGCTAACCATTTTCTTACTGTCATCCCTTTTCAGCAGCGACTCCAAATGGGCAAGATCTGGATTTCCATTTCCATCCAAATCCACAAACAATAGTTCAATACCATATTCCCTAGCGAGCGCCTCGGCCGTATGCAATACCGCATGATGTTCTATCTTGGAAGTAATCAAGGTTTCTATTCCAAGATCCCGAACACTGCACCTAAGTATCATATTGTCCGCCTCGGTACCGCCCGAAGTAAAGATTATCTCCGATGGGTGTGCGTTTAAATACTTAGCGATGGTTTTTCTTGCTTTTTCAATAGCCGTTTTAGCTGTTCTCCCAAAACCATGGGAAGAAGATGGATTACCATAGCAACTTGCCAGGGCATCTTGCATTTTAGAGATGACTTCCGGTCTAACCTGAGTGGTAGCGGCACTATCCAAATAAACCTTTTTCATTAAAAAAATAAATCAAATTAAAAACTTTCCAACTCTGGAAAAGTTTGCCAAAATTACTTGAAATAAAGTTAATTTCCTGTAAAATGCTCATAAACCTATAGGATTATAACCTATATTTCGATTAAATTTGAGGCATGAAAAATTATTTGACTTTCCTCCTGTGTTTGGCCCTTTGTTCATGCGATGATGGGGATTTAACCATAGAGACCATAGACTTTGACGATATTGCCATTGACTACTGTGACACAACAGTATCGACCAATACCACATTATTCTTTAAAATTAACGGTAACGAAGCTTTAATACTCACTTTAGCAAGTGGAACACTTAAAAATGTAGCATCGGACGGCGAAGTTGAATATCCTATTTCTTCTAGTACCACCCTCACCTACCGTGATTTTTCCGACGATGTTACCAGTACCTATTTTTGCAATCTCATCCCTGCAACGGAACCTACGGTGGTAGAAGAAATTGAAGCCGAGAGCGGTTCGGTACTTATAACCACCACAGCTGTAGTTGATGGTGATACCACTACTTATGAACATACCATAAGACTAAGTGGGATTACTTTTATCAATGCTTCCAACAATCAGCGGATAACGGATTTAAGCATCAACGATTTTGGAACTGTAACAACCAATTGATTATGGGGTATTCTGGAAAAAATATACTTCCGTAGCCCCCATACCGTATTTCTGGTAATCCGCATCATAAAACTTTGCATTTTCGTAACGCTTAAAAAGGAAATATAGCTCTTCCTTTAAAATACCTTCCCCTACCCCGTGTATAAATACTATCTTTTGAATCTTTTTGCGAATAGCAAAATCCAATTGGCGTTTGGCCGTATCAAGTTGTATATTAAGCATTTCAAAATTGGTCATTCCCTTTGTGGAAGGTGTTAGCTTATCTATATGCAGATCCACCTCCATCTGCGGAGAAAATCGCTCCTTGGCCCTTAACTTCTTACTATGTCGGTTCTTTGGCACTTCCTTCTCTGCCTTTATTTTAGCCACCTCAAAATTTGACACTTTAATAGCATTGGAACTGGAAACTTTCAATAATTCAGCTGCTGTATATGTTAACAAGAACCCATCGTTACTTTCTACCGTAATTTGCCCACCATTTACTTTTACCACAACTCCTTGAACAATATCATCGATGGCCTCAACTTGATCTCCTACCTTAAAATCCATTAGTCCTTTTCTTTATCTTTATCCTCATCCTTATTTTGATCTATACTCCACAACTGCGTGGTCTTATACAGACCAAACATTAACAGGACAATTCCAATGCTCAACGCATATTCCCCTTCCATATACTGGTCTCCCAACCCGGAAATTACAGCTCCAACCAGTATCAGCACCAAATAAAAAGTCCGTTTTGTTTTCATTGCCCAAAAATAATAGTATTTTTCGGTAAAGAATTATATTAGCACTTTAAATAACCCTGATGGCAATTCTCTTGGAACTGGAAAATTATATGCTCCCTTGCATGAACAAGCAGATATTCGGCATTGAGTGTCCCGGTTGCGGAATTCAACGGTCCATTTCCTATCTTTTGGATGGTAACTTTATTGAGGCCTTAAAGATATATCCCGCTATATATACCCTCATATTTCTAGTGGGTTTTGTTGGTGCCTCTCTACTGTTCGACATAAAAAATTCCTTCAAGATCAAAATCTATCTTTTATACCTAAACGCTGGAATCGTCATTGTAAATTACATTTACAAAATGGTTCATCTAATACATTAAAAAAGAATTATGGAACAACAAAAACTACCCAACGCCACACTAATATTAGTTTTCGGGATTATCTCAATAGTTACCTGCTGCTGCTATGGTATTATTGGTTTGATCTTCGGTATCGTAGGCCTTATTCTAGCTAAAAAGGCCACTATCCTCTATGCGGTAAACCCTAGTATGTATGAAGGATACAACAATGTTAAGTTAGGAAAAACCTTATCGATCATAGGTATCGTTCTTAATATTCTAGTAATCTTCTTCTTCCTTTGGATCATCTCTGTTATTGGTTGGGATGCATTACAGAACGAAGAACTTATGAGGGAAAGAATGGAAGATTATTTTCAAAACCTTCAATAAATTTTATTATCAGCCAACAATTTAATTGATCATCTTTATGGAAAACAACCAAACCCATCCCAAACCGAGCAACTATTTGGTTTTAGCTATCATCAGTACGGTATTCTGTTGCCTGATACCAGGTATAGTGAGTATTGTGAATGCTGCCAAAGTAAATGAAGCCTATGCACTAGGCAATTATGAACAGGCCGAAAGAGCTTCCAAAAATGCTAAAACATGGGCCATTGTAGGTATTGCAATAGCGGGCCTATTTTGGCTTTTATATATAGCATTTTTTGGCTTGGCAATCTTTGGTGCATTTATGGGCGCAGGTGATTTCTAGAAGAAATAAAATAGCAGTAGCCATTGTAATGGGAGTGGTTTTCTTTGGAATACTACTCCTTTATTTTTTCAACAACCCAAGTAATTCCAACCACTTTCCCCAATGTCCATTTTTTACTGCCACAGGCTATTACTGTACAGGATGTGGGAGTCAGAGGGCGTTACACGATTTACTCCACTTGGATATCATTGGTGTAGCCAAACACAACCTACTTTTTATCCCTGCTTTTTTATTGATTGCCTACCATTGGGTGCGTAATTATGTCCCCATACACGGAAAAGAAAGCTTACCAGATTTAATCTATCACCCCAAAACGCCTATAGTGTTGATAATAATAATTGCCCTGTTTACCATTTTAAGGAATATCAATCTTTATCCTTTTACCCTTTTGGCACCAGAATAAAAAACCGCTATGAAATAAATAACGGGTCATCCCGTTCATCGAGAGGAATATTATTTCTCAAACTGCATTAGTGTCTTCGTTATAATCCCAACACAGTCCAATAGCTGTTCCTTATTCATTACCAAAGGCGGGGCGAACCTGATAATATTTCCGTGAGTTGGTTTGGCCAGGAGACCATTATCCCTTAATGCCAAGCAAATATCCCAAGCCGTTGAGCTGTCTTCGGAGTCGTTTATCAATATGGCATTTAATAAGCCTTTCCCCCTTACGGCCTTTATAATATTACAAGTGGGTATAAACTTATTGAGTTCTTCCCTGAACAGCACTCCCAATTGATAAGCGTTTTCAGCAAGCCTTTCTTCTTGGACTACCTCTAAAGCGGCTATGCCCACTGCTGCTGCCACTGGGTTACCGCCAAAAGTACTCCCATGGCTACCGGGCTTTATTACCTCCATGATTTCGTCATTGGCCAGCACTCCAGAGATTGGATAGGCCCCTCCTGACAGTGCCTTCCCCAAAATTAATATATCCGGTTTTACCTCAGGCGTCCCACTGCAGTGCCTATCAGGACAATTGCAATTGCCACAGCTAGCCAATAGTTTCCCCGTGCGGGCTATTCCCGTCTGCACCTCATCGGCAATAAAAAGGACATTGTGTTTTGTGCACAGCTCACGCGCCTTGACCAAATAGTCTTCAGAAGGCACATATACCCCAGCCTCTCCCTGTATGGGCTCCACTAGGAATCCCGCAATATTCCTATCGCTCTCCAAAACTTCCTTTAGAGCCTTTATATTATCGTATTCTATCTTAATAAAGCCTTCTGTATAGGGACCATAATTTTTGCGGGCAATAGGATCATTGGAAAATGAAATGATAGTAGTTGTTCGTCCGTGAAAATTATTCTCGCAAACAATTATTTGAGCCTGGTTTTCTGGAACTCCCTTTTTCTCGTAGGCCCATTTCCTACAAATTTTAAGAGCTGTCTCCACTGCCTCGGCCCCTGTGTTCATGGGCAGTAATTTATGGTAGCCAAATGTTTGGGCGGCCAACTTCTCAAATTTCCCGAGCATATCATTGTAAAAGGCCCTGGAAGTCAATGTCAGCGTTTTGGCCTGATTTATCATAGCATTGACAATTTTAGGGTGACAATGCCCCTGGTTTACTGCTGAATATGCTGATAAAAAGTCGTAATATCTTTTTCCTTCAACATCCCAAACAAAAACTCCCTCTCCCCTGGTTAAAACCACAGGTAGTGGATGATAGTTGTGCGCTCCGAATTTTTCCTCCAATGCAATGGCATCTTTAGAAGATAATTTTTCCAAAACCGACATGATTAAATAACTTTTAAATAAAACTTTAGCAATTCCTTCTTGGGGAGAGAAATCATCCAACTTTTGTAGAGATTGCAAATTACGAATTGTAAGTTGCATCCTAAAATTTTTAGGCATTGATTTTTGCTCAGAAAAACCTACCAATCAATCTTTTAGACGAAATTTGGCACTTACAGGATAATGATCGGACAAAAACCAGTTTTCCGGTCCATTGTGGACTTTAGCGTCCAAAAGTTTCTGGGATATTTCGGGTGAAACCAAAATATAGTCTATACGTTGCAAACGTGAAGTCAATTCTTCCTTGGTTTCCCCATTTATATCTCCCAAAACCTGTCCGGGAAAACTTCCCCTCCCATTGATTCCTTTTGTAAATTTTTGTACCACGTCAAACAGAGGGATCGACAGGAACTTGGACATTACGGCATAATCAAAACTGCCATTTTCAATATTCCCCTTCAAGCCTTTTCCAGCATTGGATTCTCGTAATCCCTGTAATAAATTACCATTGGGGTCGTACAGATCGGCATCAAAGGGAGAATGGGCGTTAAAATCACCCAAAACGATATATTTAGAATTGGATTTATTAATTTCTTCCAATTTCCTTGATAGTATTGTGGCCTCCTCCCGTCTTCTCTCAATGCTGCCGGGATGGAGATGAATTACCAAAAAATCGATTCCATTTATATGGCAGTGCAATGCCCCATGGTGCATACCATCCATTATTTTTTCCTTAATAGCAATTGGATATTTGGAGGTTAAACCAACCGAATAACCGGTAGTTTTTAACAATATGGAATAGTCATGACCCCATGCCTTGGCATCATCCATTAACTTTTCCGGAGTGTAGGCACACAATTCCTGTAGGGCAACAACATCTGGAGATTGTACTCCTATCCACTGCTGCACCTTCTCCCTTCTATCCTGATCCTTGCCCCAATCATAGCCATTCCAAATATTATAGGTTATTATTTTAAAATCGCTCTTTTTATCTTGTGATACGAGTGATAATGGTAGTATTATAATTATCAATAAAATATTTCGAAAATTCATTGGTCTAAATTTATTTTAAGAACATGCCCTATAGTGCGTTGACCGCCATAAATATTCCAACCCGAAGGGGCGTACAAATATGCCGGTTTATTATTTATCATCAAAATTTTTGGGCGTTCCAGCTTCGGATCTGGGCTATATATCTTTACTACCTTTTGGGGATCGTATTCCCAATAATAGGTGGACAATAGATTATAACCTATAGTAGCATCCCCCAAATTGAATGTAAGTCCGTCCTTAGATTTCCAAAGTGTTCCACCACCAACTATACCCATATTTTGACCATGATTGTCCGTGGTCAATAAATAGATATTATCTTGATAGGTAAAAACGGTTCCCTCCTCCAATGTCCCCTTGTTAGAAGTAACGGGCTTGTCCTGAATAGTATATGGGCCCTTTAATTTATTGGCAATAGCCAGGCCATACTTTAGTATACCTTCTGTGGTTTTGGTTTTAAAATATAAATAGTACTTCCCATTTACTTCCAAAAAGGTCGGATTTGCCACTCCCATATTGGATTTATAATTCCATTTATTAGGGTTGTCTGCATTTAATACCATTCCGTCCTTCCCAACTTTTTTCCATGGACCTTAAGGAGATTTTGCAATGGCCATTCCAATACGTTGATTTCCGCCATGAGAAGGTTGATGATAATCCGTATTGGCAATATATAACAGCACGTATTGCTTTCCCACTTTTTTTATTTCCGGGTTATGTGGCGCATATTTATCCCAGGTATCCTTTCGCGTACCTTTGAGGGCAATATCAGAAAAAACAAAGGGCCCTTCTGGTGAATCGGAAACATAGTGCGCTATTTCGGAAGATTTTCGCCAAGCAGGATTAACATTCATTTCTTGCCATCTTGCCACGAATAAATGAGTTCTTCCATCCTCACCATGGATGGGTGCACAGCCCCAAATAGTATAATTATCATCTTGAACGGCCACGCCCTTGTATTCCAAGTTCTGGGCGATAAAGGATAAGGGCACCTGAAGAAACTTTTCTTGGGCACTACCAGCTTCGACAACCTAGAGAATGGTAATAATAAACAGTTTTAAAACGTACCTCATTTTATTTACAATAATCAATATACTTTTAAATCAGCACTAATTCCAGGTTGATGCGGTGTCTTGTACCGTCCATCCACTATGGATACAGGAAATTTGAAATAGTCTTGCAAATGCGGGATATGTTCCAATAAAAGTGCCGGATGACCTATAGAAATATGATTAAATAGTACCAAATGCTGATGAATCTGCCCCATATCCCCAACATGTGGGACAACAGGAATATTGTATTTTCTGGACAAAAGGCTTATTAGTATAAATTCAGAAATTCCCCCTACCCTAACGGCATCTACCTGATTGAAGGCCATACTACCCGAACGGATAAAATTCTTAAAGGTAATTTTATTGGGTACATGCTCGCCTAACGCCAGTTTTACATCTACCGCCTTGGCCAAATCAACATGTGCCTGCACATCATCAGGGTGTGTTGGCTCTTCTATAAAATACGGATTTAATTCCTTTAGCTTTTTACAAATGGAAATGGCTTGAGGTAAATTCCATTGTTGATTGGCATCGAACATGATCGTAGCATTATCCCCTGCAATTTTTCGCACCAAAGAAGCTCTACGGACATCCCTTTCACATTCTTTAGAGCCTACTTTTAGCTTCATAGCCGAAAATCCATTATCCAAAGCTTTTTTAATATTGGTTTCTACTTGCTCATCCGAATAATTAAACCAACCTATAGAGGTATCATACCCAGGATATCCCAAATCCACAATCATTTTCCGGTTTTCCTTACCGTGCTTCTGCGCCACCAGTATGGATATTGCCTCCTCTTTTGTTAAAACATCCTCATAATAAGAGAAATCCAAAGTATTAACCAGTTCCTCGGGAGAAAGATCGATCAATAATTTCCACAAGGGAATCTCTTTGGATTTTGCCCAAAGATCGTAACAGGCATTGACCACGGATGCCAAGGCCAAATGAACCACCCCCTTATGGGGACCCAACCATCTAAAATTAGGATCGTCTGCCATTGCTTTGTAAGTTTCCCCAAAATTGGCCATTAATGCATTGATTTCCTTACCTTCTATGTGTTTTACCAAATAGCTAATGGCATCGCAGACCAATTTATTACCTGTCCCCAAGGTGAAAGCAAGCCCCACTCCTTCCAACTCACAATCTGTTTGCAATTTGCAAACGGCATAGGCATAGATAGGCGTTGTATGGATCGCATCCGAACCTGCACCATTCTTAAGAGGGTATTGAATATCATTGGAATAGCCTTTTTTAATTACTATTGTTTTATTCATAAATTATTATAGTTATAGTTATTTCCAATGACACTTTAAAACCATATTGAAAACAACTTTAATCATGATTTTGTAATATTTTAGAAGATCATCATTGCTGGATCAATAGTTCATGCGTTCTATCGGCGGAATTGCCATTGCCGGTTTATTCAATTCCAGGACTATTACCGAGGCTACCTCATCGGGTAAATTGTCTGGCAGATTAATGGTAATCGCTGTTTTACTTTTATCAATTGTCACCTCTTGACTATCATGAAGAAAATAGGCCTTATTAATTTTCACATCTTTCGGAAATGGCAATTTTATTTTTGTTTTTTTTGTGTTTAGCAAGTGTAGGAATATTTTGCTGTCCTTTCGGGTACTAACCATGTAATCTGTAGGTAAATAAGGGCCACCTCGGGTACCATAGACGGAATCCCCATTCAGATTTAACCAGTCCCCTATTTCCTTCAAACGATCTATCTGTCTTTTTTCTATTCTACCGTCTGCCATTGGTCCCACATTAAAAAGTAAGTTACCATCCCCGCCAACAGTTTTTAGCAGTGTTTGAATACATTCCTCTTTAGACTTTATCTTATCGTTCGCCTTCCATGCCCATTGTGTTGCTATGGTCATACAGGTTTCCCAGGGTGTCTCCATATTAAATGCGCCCACTTGTTGTTCAGGGGTGGCATAATCTCCAGCGTATTGGATACTCTTCATAGTTTCTTCCATTCCAACACGTCCCTTATCTACCCTATTGTTGATTAATAAATCTTCTTTCAATCCTCTTAGGTAAGCATATAAGTCCATTCCCATCTGGTGGGACCATGCCCATTCCCATTCACCATCGAACCAAATAAATGCAGGGTCATAATCTTCGATCAATTCTTTCAACTGATTTTTCATAAATAGGACATAGCGTTCCATTCGAGCTTTCGTTTGGGCGTCTTCAAAATCCTTCTCTACATGAAATTGATAATCATCGGCAGGATATATCACGGGATTATCAGGATGATACCAGTCTGCAATGGAATAATAGGTTCCGAACACCATGCCTTGTTTTTTGCACTCCTCCACCAAATCTTTTAGAATGCCCTTGCCATAAGGCGTACTACCCATATCGTAATCTGTATATTTACTGTCCCAGAGGGAAAACCCATCATGATGTTTTGAGGTCAGTACAATATATTTCATCCCAGCCCCCTTAGCAGTTTTTACCCATTCAGCGGCATTGAACAAAACGGGATCAAACTCCTTATACAGCTGGTCGTAATCCTCTTTGGACACTTGTTTACCCCTGGACCAGCCTATCTCAGTCCCTCTTAAACTAACAGGTCCCCAATGAATAAACATCCCAAAACGCATGTCCTGAAATGATTTTAATGCCTCCTTGTTTGTTAATAGGTCTGGATTGGCTTCTCCGCCACCTAAAGACTGAGCACTTAAATTGTGGACAAAAATCAGGCCTAGGAGTGCAACCACATTTTTTAAATAAATTTTCATTTCGTATCTCATTTAATTATTAATTTTAATACTATTCAATAACAATTTCCAATGGAATCTGTACATTAAAAGAACTGCCATCGTTTTCAGTACTAATTTCCCCTGGGATAAGCTTTATACTTTGTGCATTACAAAAAATAGCAGTGTTATTACATAACACGACAGATTCCAATTTGCTATAAGTAAGGATCCTATTCATTTTAATAAAGCCCATATTTTGTAGAATTGAAACACTTTGTCCTTTGTCTTTTCCAGAATTGATTGATAACCCCCCTAATTCGATCCATATTGGATGCCCAAATCATTCGTTCTAATATCCATTAATTTCTCCCGCAATGTTTTTTGCATTTCAATCACTATATCCGCATATTTGGGATTGTGCGCCAAATTATTATACTGTTTGGCATCGTGCTCCATATCAAAAAGTTCCATTCCGGCCCCGGCATCTTCGTCATACTGTATATATGCCCATTTATGGTTACGCAACAAAAAGGACTTACCCCCCTGACTCACCGAAAATGCATAATCCCTCACTTTGATCTTGGGATTATCCAGAGTTTTAACTAAGCTTTTTCCCTGTAAATGACCGGAAGTTTTTATGCCCGCCAATTCCGCGAGGGTAGGATATAAATCCAAAAGTTCCGAAAAGGAATTACAGACTGCAGGTGACTTTCCAGGCACTTTGATGATTAAGGGGACCCTAACCGATTCCTCGTGAAGACTCACCTTCATCCAGAAGCGGTGTTCCCCCAAGTGAAATCCATGATCTGAGGTAAAAACAACGATGGTATTATCTTCCAATCCTTCTTCCTTTAAAGACTTTAAAATCTTCCCCACTTGTGCATCCATATAGGCTACCGAAGCATAATACCCAGCAACTGCCTTTTTTTCTTGTTCTTCGGACATTTCACCATTAACACTGGTGACGTAATTGATTCCACGGGCGGGAATATCATCCCAATCGTTTTCCACCTTGGGAGGCAATACCATTTGCTCATGTGGATAAGGTTCAAAGTACTTTCTAGGTGCCACAAAGGGTACGTGTGGCCTAACTAGACCCACTGCTAAAAAGAAGGGGTTATTTTTGTGCAGTTTAATTAGTTCAATAGCTTTTTCAGCGGTTTTTCCATCAGAATGCACCAAATCATCCCCGTCTGCCTTTACAATGGTCATAACATTCCCCCCTTTTCTAGGTTTCAGTCCATAAGGGTTATTTTGAACCAATTCGGCCTCCCCCGCCGCCGCCCATTCCGGTCCTTGACTATTATAACGTTCGGTCCAGGATGCCTCATCATCCTGTCCGTTGGACCCGGTTTCAATATCTATGGGAACTCCCATATGAAATATCTTGCTTACCCTTGCTGTGTAATAACCGTTTTCCTTGAACAATTGTGAAAGTGATTTTCTTGAGGGTCCAACATTTTCCCTGCCACTGACGTATCCGTAGGTGTTTGTGGCATTTGGATAGTAGCCGAACATTAAGGATGCCCTGGAAGGGCCACAGACCGGGTATTGGGTATAGGCCTTGGTATACTTAATACCCTCTGCTGCCAATTGATCTATATTGGGTGAGCGTGAAGCGCTATTTTCATAAGACGAAATGGCCGTGGCCGTTAAATCGTCAGCTATTATAAAAAGCACATTTGGCCTATTATTCTTAATCTTTTTTCCTGTTTTTTCCAGCTGTGCCTGTCCTGTAAAAAAACAAAACAAAAAAAGACAAAAAAGATATTTTTCCATTTTAAACCAACTTTTTAAATTAAATAAAAGGTATTAAACCTCAGGGCAAGCCTGTCTGCCGACAAAGGCAGGCCCTGAACCCAATAATTAGGAATCGACCCTAGGGTCGAGGTATTGAACCTAGATCCCGCCGAAAATGACGGGATTAGTCCAACTTGCAATTTTAAGTGCGTCTTACCGACTTCTCAAAATTGAGTTTCACTAATAAATTGAAACACATTGACCCCATTGGGATATCATATACTGCCAATTCAATATTCAAGGCCCCAACAATCCGGTAGCAGCAATGCTGATAAAGGACCGGTGCGACTTAGTTTACCCCATTGGAAAAACGAATCTAATAAATACAAACAAGACTCTGTTAAAAAGCTACATAAATCCTAAAAAATTCTCCTATTTTTGCGCCATGCGCAGAAAGAATACAAGACAAGTTTTTGAAAACGTGGAAGTAGTAGATGCCGGTGCCAAAGGCAAGACCATAGGAAAGGCACCCGATGGCCGGGTAATCTTCTTGACCAACACTGTCCCTGGAGATGTTGTGGACGTTATGACCACCAAAAAAAGGAAGGCCTATTTTGAGGGCGTTGCCACCAAGTTCCATACTTTTTCGAGTAAAAGAACTACCCCTGTCTGTGAACATTTTGGAGTATGTGGGGGCTGTAAATGGCAAGATATGGGCTATGAACACCAGCTATTTTACAAACAAAAAGAAGTTGAGAACAACCTACGAAGAATTGGTCATTTGGAATTGCCAGAAACGAGTCGCATTTTAGGATCCAAAAAGCAATACTTCTACAGGAACAAGATGGAATTTTCTTTTTCTGATAGTAGATGGTTGACCTTGGAGGAAATAAACTCAGGCAAGGAAATTGATGATAAAAACGCATTGGGATTTCATATTCCTGGAATGTGGGACAAAATCTTGGACATTAAAAAATGTCATTTGCAAGAAGATCCTTCCAATGCGATTAGGTTGGAAATAAAGGATTTCGCCATTAAGAACAATTTGTCTTTCTTTAACCCCAGGAATCAATGGGGCATGTTGCGCACAGTAATGATTCGCACCTCCTCTACTGGTGAAATCATGGTTATGGTCCAATTCTATGAGGACGATTTGGAGAAGAGGGAATTATTGATGAACCACTTGGCAGTAACCTTTCCTGCAATAACTTCCTTGTTATATGTCATCAATCAAAAACAAAATGATACCATATATGATCAGGAAATCATATGCTATTCTGGACGGGATCATATATTTGAGGAAATGGAAGGTCTTCAATTTAAAATAAATGCCAAATCATTTTATCAAACCAATTCGGACCAGGCATATGAACTATACAAGATAACCCGGGATTTTGCCGAACTTACTGGAAATGAATTGGTTTACGACCTTTACACCGGTACGGGCACCATTGCCCAATTTGTGGCCAAAAAGGCCAAAAAAGTAATAGGAATAGAAGCCGTTCCCGAAGCTATCACCGATGCAAAGGCCAATGCAAAAAGAAACAAAATAGACAATGTAGATTTTTATGTAGGGGATATGAAGAATGTCTTTAATCCTAGTTTTATTGAGGAACACGGCAGTCCCGACCTTATTATTACCGATCCTCCCAGGGATGGTATGCATGCGGCCGTTGTACAACAAATATTATCCATTGCACCGGAAAGGGTTGTTTATGTTAGCTGTAATAGCGCCACACAGGCCAGGGATTTGGAGATGATGAAGGAAGATTATGAAATTATGAAGGTGCAACCAGTGGACATGTTTCCACAGACCCATCATGTTGAAAATGTTGTACTTTTGAAAAAACGGACCAAATAGTCCAACCGAGCATGAAAAAATTCTACATTCCAATATTAGTTTTAATTATATTAATCTGCTTTGGAGCCTGTGAAAAGGATGATATCTGTATAGATGGGGACACCCCTTTATTAGTGATAAGATTTTATAATGTGGACAACCCCACTGTATTAAAAAAGGTCACCAAACTTAGAATTGTGGGAGTTGGCCAGAATACCACGGTCACAACAGTATCCGATAGAACGGATTTGGATTCAATTGCCATTCCTTTGAAGGTCACAGAGAACAGCACAGGTTTTTATTTTATTAGGAACTCTGCAGATGTTGAAACTACAGATTCGGGAGGAGAGACTATTACGGTTGAAGGGGGAGACTTGGATACCTTGTACCTAAATTACACCAAAATAGATAAGTTTGTTTCCAGGGCCTGTGGATATATTGCCAATTATGAAGAATTGAATAGCGATCTAAAAATGGAAACCGATAATTGGATAAAGGATATAGAAATTGTAACCCCCTTGGTAGAAAATTCAACAGCAGCGCATGTTAAGATATTTCATTAGTAGCTTTTTATTTCTAGCCTTTCTTTTGGGGAGTTCCCAAAGCAAGCCTATCGATTTGCAACCAAAAGACACTGTGGTACACACCGACCCCTATGGTATTAGGGTGGGGATAGACCTTAGTCGCCCTTTAATTTCATTCTTAAATGATGATTATCAGGGATTTGAAATAGTTGGGGACTATAGGATAACAAATAAACTATATGTGGCTGCAGAACTTGGTAATGAAAAAAATACCAAACAAGAGGACTTATACAATTTCACCACCTCGGGAAGCTACTTAAAACTGGGTGTGGATTACAACACCTATGGAAATTGGTATGGCATGAACAATTCCATACACGTAGGGGGGCGTTATGCCTACAGTACTTTTAGCCAAACTTTGAATAATTATCAAATTTTTGACACCAACCGTTATTGGACCGATCCCGAATATCAAATTAATCCGGACCCCAATGCTGTTAATGATTTTCCCTTGGGTTCAGATGTCGCCCAAGAATTTAGCGGATTAAATGCCAGCTGGTTGGAGGCCGTGCTGGGTATAAAAGCCGAACTCTTTGCCAATATCTTTTTGGGGGCCAGTGTTCGCATTGGTTTCTTGGTCAGTAACAAGGAACCCGACAACTTTAGGAATTTATGGGTTCCTGGATTCAATAAGGTTACCGATGGCAGTAAATTTGGCGTTGGTTACAATTATTCCATCACCTATTTTATTCCACTCTACAAAAAAGCCAAAAAAATTAAGGAAAAGGAAGAAAAGAAGGCTCCAATCCAAGAACAACCTAAAGCTCCCGAAAACCCTTAATAAAAATCCATTTCATCATCAGTTTCTCTCCGGACTTTGTTTTTACAGCACTAAACTTAGGTGCCAATATACTGGCGGCCACAGCTGCTATAAATGCAAGGGCAAGTGTATTTAAGGGCAATAACATGCCAATTAACAATCTGCCCCCAACAAATAGAATTGAGAAGCCTAGAAAGTTAAAGATAAGAGCTTTGTATTTTGGTTTCAAAATTCCTATACTTTTAAATCATTAAAAACGGATTATTCCGCTTTGTTATATTTGGCTTTCTTGCTCCCCTCGTACATAACGTATTTTACCAAGCGCGACTCCAAATGGCTATTAAACACCTTGATCTTTCTGGAAGGGCGCAGTCCCACATACTTTAAGGCTTCCAAATTAGAGGTAATGAACCAGGCATCGGTCCCTGGATAATTTCGTTTTAAAGTGTTACCTATATCGGTATAAAAATCCTCCATTTCTATATCCAAACGCTCACCGTAAGGAGGATTGAACACCATATGCAAATGTTTGTCCGTAAATTTCTCCGTATCAAAAAAATTCTTCCTTTCCACGGTTATATAATCGGATAAATTGGCATTGACAATATTATCCTGGGCCTTTCTTACTGCCGAAGGCGCCTTGTCATACCCAATTATCCTATGATTGAACTCCCTTGCTCTCTTAAGGCTGCTATCCACAATTTTTTCAAAAAGATCGGCATCAAAATCGTGCCATTTCTCAAAGGCAAATTCCTCTCTATTAATGTTGGCAGGAATATTACAGGCAATCATAGCTGCTTCTGTCAATAGAGTACCACTGCCACACATAGGATCCAAAAAATCACATTGTCCGTCCCAACCACTTAACAACAAAAGACCGGCCGCCAATACCTCATTTATGGGCGCAATATTGGTCGCTGTCCTATACCCTCGCTGGTGTAAAGACCTCCCGGACGAATCCAGGGCTACATTGCAATGATCATTCTGTATGTGGATGTTGATCCTAACATCAGGAAATTTTATATCCACATCCGGCCTACTACCATCCGTATCCCTAAACTTATCCACAATAGCATCCTTGGTCTTTTGGGATACATATAGGGAATGGGTGAAATTTTCGCTATTTACTGTAGCATCAATGGCAAAAGTGGTAGAGGTGGACAGATAATCGAACCAGTCCATGGCATAGATTTTTTTGTAAAGATCGTTCTCATCCCTTACACGAAAAGAATGGATAGGTTTAACAATTTTGATTGCCGTTCGCAAACAAAGATTTGCCTTGTACATAAAACCGGTATCTCCTTCAAAAAAAACACTCCTAACTCCCTCTTCAACATTTCCGGCACCAAGATTACGCAGTTCCTTGGCCAAAATTTCCTCAAAACCAAACATGGTCTTGGCCACCATTTTAAAATTTTTGTTCATATCTACCTTTAAGATTACCGCAAAAATACGTTAATTTTAGCCCTTATTAGCCAATATGGTAATTTTGTACAATATCAGAATTAATCCTTAATGAAATATTTATTACCTATTCTTGGCGTATTGCTGAGTTTTATATTTGTATACTTCACAAAACCAAAAAACAAGGAAGTCTTTAAACTTCTCCTAGCTTTCAGTGGAGCTTTTTTGCTGGCGCTTACTGTTTTTGAATTATTCCCTGAAGTTTATGGTAGCGCAGAACCAAAAACGGTAGGGGTATTTGTTATGTTGGGGATCCTACTCCAGATTTTTCTGGAATTTTTTTCCAAAGGGGCCGAACACGGACATGTTCATTTAGATCCCGAAAAATCCGATTTTCCTTGGATGCTTTTTATAAGCCTATGCATCCATTCCCTGTTAGAAGGATTGCCTATAGAAAATCACGGTACTATCCTTTACGGAATTTTAATCCACAAAATACCCATTGCGATTATCTTAAGCATATTCTTATTAAGCTCCAAGATAAAGTTGCGGTCTGCCATATTCTTTATTGTACTTTTTTCCTTGATGACTCCCATAGGCACCTACATTGCAGCCAATTATGATTTTACCCATAGGTATGCCGTTTTTCTTAACGCCTTGGTAATTGGTGTCTTCCTTCATATTTCGACTGTTATTCTATTCGAAAGTTCGGAAGCGCATAAATTTAACTTGCGTAAATTGGTCGTCATAATATTGGGAATTGCAATTGCTTATATGCTATAAAGCCAAACCAAGTCCCCAATTACAAGAAAAATTGGTACAACGGGGCAATTACTCTAGATTAGTAACCACTATAAGAATTAACAGCACACCCAGGTCTATAAATGTTCAGCAAGGAAGAAGCAAAAAAGTTACGTCAGGATTTTTGGATTTCCTTTGGTAAATCCTTTCCCAGAAAATGGATTCTGTATAACACTGGCATTAAGGATTGCTCTTTTAAATTTCATTTTGATTTAAAGAGTGCTATGGTATCTATGGACATAGAAAGTCAAGATTTGGAAAAGCGGTTGGGGGTATGGGAAAAATTGATTTCACTTAGGCCTATTTTATTGGAAGAATACCTGCCAAAAGCCCTATTTGAGGATACGGTTATCCTTAAAAATGGAAAGGAGATTTCAAGGGTGTCCGTTAGTTTAGAAAATGTTTCCATTCACAACGAAAACACTTGGCAGGAAACCATGGTATTTTTGAAGGAAAACATGGCCGTATTTGAAGATTTCTTCAAAGAATATGAAGATATTATTCGTCCCTAAACCACATCGATCAAAATAAAAAACCAATGACTGATGGCACCTCCCAGCACAAACAAATGCCAGATAAAGTGGTTATAACGGATCCTCTCCAAAGCGTAAAAAAGAATTCCCAAGGTATAAAAGGCTCCCCCCAGAAAAAGGGTCCCCAACCCAATGGTGGTAGTATTACTTAGTAAGTTGTCCAGATCCAAAACAATCAACCAGCCCATTATTAAATATAGCGATACTGAAATAAACTCATATTTCCCCGTATAAAACAACTTCATAATAGTACCCGCAGCAGCTATTCCCCATACGGTATAAAATAGTAACCAGCCATTTCCTTGTTCCAACATGATTAAGGCTACTGGCGTATAGGTGCCAGCAATTAAAAAATAAATGCTGATGTGATCCAATATCCTCAATTTGTTTTTCAAATTTGACGGCTTAACACAATGATATAAAGTTGATGCCGTAAACAAGAAGACAAAAGTAAAACTGTAAACAATAATTGAAAACGTGGCATAGGAAGTTAACTGTCGGCTATTTTGCAATAACACTACAAAACCTATTAGCCCAAATATTATTCCAAGGGCATGGGACAGGGTATTTAGTTTTTCCTCTTTAATAGGCATACCTCAAAAGTATACAAATGTTTCAAATTGAAATCCCATTCGTTAAAGCCCTTTAAAAATAGTATTCAACCAGTAATACTGATTAAGACCCAAGGCACAATGTCAATTAATTCGCATCTTATTGAACAATAAGCTTCGCCCTCATCACCGATGAATGCCCTGGAAAAGTACATACTATCCAATATTCACCTGGTTCCTCCGGCATTTTTACATAGATTGTTTCTGCCGTTTCAGGCTGCATAATAGCAGTATGGTACAACACTAAATCGGTATCCGGCACATAGTTATAGTCCGGTCCGTCCAATCCTAACATCAAGGCCATTTGCCCTACCTTATCCACCGATTCCTTGCCTTTCTGGGTAATTACCAGGTTGTGCATCATATCGTCGTTGTTATTAAAGGTAAGCTCTACCTTAGCCCCTCTCTGAACCTTAACTTGTTCTACATCGTACTTCAGTCCCGGCTTGGTACCTATCATCAACTTCTGATCGGATTTATTATTCCAATCAGCTGGCATTTTTGTTATTCTTTTAGGCTGAACGATACTTTTACCGGATTTGACAATACCTGTCATCTGTGGGGATTTCAAAACTCCACCCGGAACTTCATTTAAGGTATAATAACCCGTGTTATGTAGTAGTTTCTTACCATTCCCAGAGGTGAGGTCCGGGATTTTTATTTCGTGGATAAAGCCCAATCGCATTCCGTGTAAAGTTAATTTAACGGAAAGTCCATCTGGTGAAACCTCTGCTTTATGTACCATTACTGGTTGTTCTTCCACTATGGGACTACCGTAGGTATTGTGATATTGGTAAGTAAAACTTTTCATTTGATAGCTGGCAACATCCCCGGCCAATTTTTTATTGACAGGTTGTGTGAATTCGAATTGAAATCCATCATCCAAGGCTTTCATTGTTTTTATTTCGAAAGGTACTTTCCCTGTCCACTCCAATCTTTGCAGACCATACGGAGCTTTTCCGGTGGAAGCCCACCCTCTACTTGTCATACCAACAAACATACTGGAATCACTACCCCAGATCATACGCAATATTCCTGAGGAAAAACCCTCTCTAAATAAAAAGGAAGCACCTTGGTATACCCCATTGACCTTCTCCATATAAACTCGCATTATCTTACTATGCCCCTGATCGCCGATAAACATCTGGCCTTCAAAAGGTCCAAATTTTCCATGGGTAGTATCATAAAGGATATCCGAAGTTGAAATCCCCTGAATGGTATGCGGGAACCAGATGGCTGGAGCCTTAAGGGCAGGTATTTTTTTTGCATATTCATACAGACTTAAGCCCGATTGCTTTTCTATTTCATCCTGTTTCAATTTTAGAGGCGATTGCGGGTCATCTGTCCAACGTAGGCCTTCCGGATTACCTGCAAAATCGCCTACTTCCAAATGGGTCATCCTTCCAGAACCTACCCAATCCCCTTGATTTTCGGTATAAAAGTAATCACCCTCAGAATTCACATTAAATCCCGCAGGAGACCTTAAACCGGTTGCAATTGGGGTCATTTCCCCTTCAGGTGTTATTTTCAGCATCCATCCCCTCCATTTTACCAAACTGGCCCCGTGGCCGATCCAAGATAAATTTAAGGTGACCAACATATCCCCATTGGGCAAAATTAACGGACCATAGGAATAATCGTGGTAATTACCGGACAAAGGCCATGTATAAATAGTCTTATAGCTATCTGCCTTTCCATCCCCGTTCCTGTCATCCAATCTAGTAAGTTCGCCTCGTTGGGAAAGATAGAAGCCATTGTCTTTATAGGCCAAGCCCAAGGTCTCGTGCATCCCGTGTGCATATCTCTTATAAACAGGGTTTGGACCATACGGCTTATCTATTAACCAAACCTCACCCCTTCTCGTAGAAACCCCCAATTTATCGTCATCCGTAAACGCCAACCCTCCAACTTCCAATACAATATCATTTGGAATTGGAACATCCACTATTTTATAATATTCCGCTTCCTTTTTGGCCATTTCCGAACTTTCCTGTCCAAATGTACCATATACTGTTCCTAATAGGAATACAAAGAAAACTGCCTGTCTTAAAATCTGCATAATTGGTTGTTTTGGGTTACCAAATAATATTGTATGTAATGTTCCCACTGTTCGTGGGTATTTTTAGTATTAATTCATCCTTTCCGTTGGAATGACGGATTACAGGATCTAAGCCACTATTACCGGAGAAATCGATAAAATAACTTTCATTGTTGACAATGAATGTACCATCCTCCAACTGTTTAATGGATTCCCCTTCGGCAATTTTATGCCAGATATCACCATTGCCCTTAATGCTGATGGTACGCTCAAGTCCCCGTCCGTCCTTGGAAGATTTAAATGAATTGCTAATAGTAGTCCCTTCTTCTTGATGTAAAAAAACCGGTAATCCATTATCCTTCATTTCATAACCTAATGGCTTAAACCTTATGTTGGATGGAATGCTGTCTGGCCAAACCATATCTTTATTCTCCAAAGTCATAAAATCTGGATCGCCGTGAAAGGATACTGAAAATCCCTTTGGTTCCGCCAACTGGTTAGTACCTCTTAGATGCCACATCTGGGTAACATCAAGAAAATCGCCTTGCCATACCTGTAATATAGCCCCTCTACTTAAATCATATGAATAATTTATACGATCAGGACTCCCAACCGCAATACAGTGTGTCCTTTTTTCATCTCCATGCATCATATACCCACGTTGGGTTACAGTCTCTTCTCCAACCGTAATGAGTATATCATTATCCGAATTTTTTTTAGCTGAACTTAAAGAGTTCTTTGCATGTAGGGCCATTTTCTGCATTTCAGGGCCCTCTGCCGTAATACTGAAACCTGTATACCACGGATAATTCTTGTTATAAATGAAGGTAAAAGGTATTTTCCCCTTTTCCAACTCAATTTCACCTATCCCTGGTGTATCCAAATCGAACTTTCCATTTAGATTAACCACAGTATCATTACCGATCAACAGCAAGGCACCACCATGATTTAATCCAATATTGAAGAGGTAGGTACCAGAATTCGGAACATCCATTTGCCCCTTATAACTTAGAATTCTTGTAACCCTATTTCCAGTTACCATATTGGCGGAAATACTATCTACATTTTTCTCCCCAATAACTGTAAGCGTATCCAAACCGGCAATTGTATCAGAATTACTTTCGTATTCTGTCATATGCATATCGGACAAGGTCAACTTTTTATTTTCGTACTTTTTATACTTGATATTTTTTAAAGCTACGGGACCGTGATCTCCTTGAATCATTAATGGTCCTCTAGCTTTTTCATCATTAAAGGCAGAAGCCCTTGTAGGGCCAGTTACCTCCACATTTTCCTGAATCAACTCACCATTTAACCACACCTCTTGAAATAGGGCATTTTTTATTTTGTTGCCCGAGGCGTCAAA
Organism: Arenibacter flavimaris; assembly: GCF_030291335.1. Lineage (NCBI taxonomy): Bacteria > Pseudomonadati > Bacteroidota > Flavobacteriia > Flavobacteriales > Flavobacteriaceae > Arenibacter > Arenibacter flavimaris. Next base: position 1,305 of record NZ_JASWIM010000006.1, on the reverse strand, counting down.
TTTGGGAGCGTGAAATATAATTTTAAAATGTTGCCAAAGTCCGGGCGACTTTGAAGCGTTGGTTCTTGGGGAATGTCCCTCATAACCTTTTTGATCGCCTTCCCTACTGTCATCCCACCGCTGATAGATACCACCTATATCTCCATATGTTGGTTCCTTTACACCCCAACTATCCAATAGTTGCACTTCATACCTCCCTTGAAAATAAAGTCCGGAATTGGAGTTGACCGGCATCATCACATCCAATTCAATTTCTATATCCCCATGTTCAAAATTTGTAAAAATATGATCATTTTTTGACTGATCATCGGGTATGTTGGCCAGAATTCCTTTCCCCGGAGAAGAAGTCAAAATCCTGTCCTTTGATCTATCCACATACACATCACCTACAATTTTCCAGTTGGGAGTCTCTACCTTAAACATAGATAGATCATCCAATGGCAGTTCGGAGAAGGGCAAATAATCCTTTATACTTGGGAATTCTTCGGTGGTCGTTGCAGTATCCTTTGATGGACGATCGCCGCATGAAATAAAAAACAGCAATAATCCACTTAAAAACAATGGAATTTTCATAAAATTGAAGCTTAGGTTACTCGGAACAGTAGTTCCAAAGCCTAAAGATATAAATATAAGTTACAAAACTCCAACATTTGCCTGGTCCATCTTCAATTCCCTTTTGTTTTGTCCCCTAGTGATGGCCATCTCACTTACGAAAAGGTTTTCGTAACTTTAGGAAGTCATTTACAAAAGTTAAGTGCAAGTATAAATCCTTAAAGGCAAAAGATCTTATTGAAGTGTGTTTCAAACACTGTATACTGTCTGTTGAAGATTGGAAGGAAACAATGTAGTAATGAAACAATGTAGTAATTGGCTGATTTGAAAATTTGTTGATGGGCCGATTTGAAAATTGAACAATGTAATAATGAAACAATGTACCAATTATTTAATGTAACAATTGACTGATTTGAAAATTCGTTGATGGGCCGATTTGAAAGTGGAACAGTGTAGCAATGAAATAATGTACCAATGATTCAATGTAACAATTGTGTGATTTGAAAATTTGCTGATGTTCCGATTTGAAAGTAGAACAATGTAGTAATGAAACAATGTACCAATTATTTAATGTAACAATTGGTTGATCTGAAAAATGGATGGCACTCTGCAAAGTCGTTGTGCAAAGTTGCTGTGCAAAGTCTCCCGACCTTGGACTTTCCGTTTGGCGTACGGATACTGGAATCAATCACGCCAGCGGCGTGCCCACATCAGATCCTGTCCAAAAAAAAAGCACCTGCCATATACATGGCA